>JAAYTE010000111.1 GCA_012518175.1 Gammaproteobacteria bacterium
AATAGCTTTGCATAACGATTGAGGCACTGGAGTTTTATAGAGTCTCACTGGTTTACTGGTGACTACGGACACGCTCGACAATCCTTAACCTTGAAATAAACACTTTTAATAGGATTATCTAAAATGTCATTGATTAATGAATTCCGCGAAACTAAAGAGCGCATTAAAGAGCTGGAAAACCGCTTAGCGAACTTATCGCAAGACAGTAACTTACAAAAAGAACTCGAGTTTGAAGAAAAACTGCGCGCACTCATGGCTGAGTACAATAAGTCTCTACGCGATATTACCGTCATTATTGACCCACAAGCGGCAGAGCGCGGTGCTGTTAAAACTAAAACCCGCACCCGCAAACCACGTCAAACTAAGCAGTACAACAACCCACATACTGGCGCAGTGATTGAAACCAAAGGTGGTAATCACAAAATCCTCAAGGAATGGAAAGCCAAATGGGGTGGTGACACTGTTGAATCTTGGGTTACTTTGCTCGACTAACCCTCAGCAACTTTAGTGATATGTTATTAACGCCCTGCTTGCAGGGCGTTTTTACATCTAGATTATATAACCCTATATGCAGCCTACAGCTGATAACGCAACTCTACCTCATGAATATAATGACGCCATGCTTGTACAGCAGGGTTTAACTGCTGCTCTGGAGCCAGCTCAGCATACGCCTTAAGGTAATCCGCCATAGTAAGTGGTGCGCCAATGTGCTCACCCGTTAAACGCCCACGGCAAAACAATACCCACTGTTGCAGCTCACTCTCACTCAAAGTATGCGGGTAGTTACGACCGCGATAACGGAACAGTAACTCTGACAAGCGCTCATCATCAAACGGCCAAAGTTCAGGCTGCAACTGTTCAGGCGCAGCATGTCGCACCCCATCACTGAGCTTGCGATCTCGCGGACCTAAAAAACCATTGTAAAGTTGCTGCTCTACGTCTTGCTCTGCAAACCCACGCTGATCCTGATAAACAACCGCTAGTTTGTCCTGCCATTGCTCAGCATGCTCTTTAAGTAGGGCATAATTTGCATGCAACATTTCATGGTCAAAACCCAAGCGCTGATTATCTTCATCACGCAACACCGCCAACGGCGCAACCACGGGGCTTTTATTAATATGAATCAACTTCAGTGGAATTGGCAGCTCACCCTCAGCCAGATCACTGTGACGGGTATAGAGGCGGGCTTTAATCGCTTCCGCATCCAATTCTAACAGTGGCGTGATATCAGCATGCAAGTCACAGACAATCAGCGCATTACGGTTAGCGGGATGCCAAGCCAGCGGCAACACGGGCGCCAAACAATGGCGCTCGGCGGCAAACATACCTGAAACATGCAACACCGGCTGCATTAACCGCAGGCGCTCCAGCACCGCATCCTTACGGCGCAACGCATATAAATAATCATACAACTTAGGTTGTCGCTCTCGCAGTAAGCGTGCTACCGCAATAGTTGCTCGCACGTCGGCTAAAGCATCATGGGCCTGGCCGTGCTCAATCTGATTCGCTGCGGTAAACTGTTCTAACTTAAAACTAACGCGACCATCCTGCTGCGGCCACTCAATGCCTTCTGGGCGTAGCGCCCAAGTACAACGCAATACATCAATTAAATCCCAGCGACTGTTACCGCCTTGCCACTCTCGAGCATAGGGATCGTAAAAATTGCGGTACAAAGTAGCTCGTGTCATTTCATCATCGAAACGTAAATTATTGTAGCCCGCAGTACAGGTGTTGGGCTGGATCAGTTGCTGATGCAGTTGCTCAATAAAATCGATTTCTAACAAGCCTTGACGCTGCAATATTTCTGGCCCGATACCTGTGACTAGGCTCGACATCGGGTGCGGTAAAATATCGTGCGCCAGCTGACAATAAATATTCAAAGGTTCGCCGATTTCTTCCAGCTGCTCGTTAGTGCGAATACCTGCCACCTGAATCGGGCGATCACTGTGCGCTTGAATTCCTGTGGTTTCAAAGTCATACCAAAATATACTGCCTGCCACTTCTGTTAACTCCTTCACTGCTGATTGAGCTGATCAAAGCTTCAAGCAGTTCACGCTTTTACATCACCTGTCTTGCAGAGCGACGAATGAATGGTTACTGTTCTTGCACAGTCATACTTACTATAGACATTAAACAATATAATGCCGGGTAAGTTTTTATGATTAACGACCCAATATACACTTGGGCACTACTTATTTTTCCCTCTGGCCTACTATTGAACAATCAAGCACTGACTGGCGCTGTACGCGCCGAGCCTCTTTTAGATACGCAATTGTACCTAGAAACGCCTGAAGGTATTTACCTGGCTTTGCGTCCAGCAGGTTTACCGGTACGCATGCTAGCCTTTACGATTGATTTATTACTGCGCGGTGCTTTACTCGCTCTGGCTGGTGCTGCTTGGCTGTACTTGGGCAAATTTGGCTTGGGCCTCGCTTCAATCAGCGCCTTTATTTTGCTGTGGTGGTACATGGTGTTGTTTGAAGTCCTCAATCAAGGCCGCTCACCTGGCAAACAACTGCTTGGCCTACAAGTCATCCACACCGACGGCACCCCTGTTGGTTGGGCCGGATCATTAACCCGCAACTTATTACGGGTCGTTGATCTACTGCCTTTTGCGTACGGCGTGGGCATTCTCAGCATGCTCAATAACGCTCACTTTCAGCGTGTTGGGGATATAGCTGCTGGCACCTTAGTCGTGTATCAAGCACGTACTCATCAACGCGCAGCGCTGCCCGAGGTAACCGCCAGCCCGCTACCATTCCCGTTGAGCCTCAGCGAACAGCAAGCGGTCTTGAGCTTTGCTGAGCGTCACCAACAACTTTCAACACAACGCTCTGAAGAATTGGCCGCTATTATAGCACCGGCATTATCGGTCAGCCCGCCGCAAGCGGTCACACGCTTGCACGCTATTGCCCGCGGTATTTTAGGCCCGTTATGAAGCAAGCTATTTTTGAAAAAAAACACCAAAAAACCTGGCTGGCTTTTGCACAAACAGTACAGGCTTTAAGCTCTGGCAAAGCCCAGCCGAACGAACTGCACAGCTTCATTCAAGACTACCGCCGTATTTGTCAACATTTAGCCCTGGCTAAGCAGCGCGGCTACAGCTATCCACTGCTAGAAAGCCTAGAGCTTTTGGCGCTACAAGGTCATCAACAGTTCTACCGCCATAAAAGCCCTATTTTCGAGCAATTACTGGCCTTAATTGTCATTGAGTTCCCCGCCACCGTACGCCAGCAATGGCGCTATGTTGCGGTCGCAGGCGGATTGTTTTTTGGCAGTTTGGCTTTGATGGCTATATTAACTGGGCTTTTCCCTAACTTGATTTATAGCCTATTGAGCCCTGCCCAAGTAGCCAATATGGAACACATGTACGACCCAGCACAACGCTTAATTGGCCCCATGAGTTTGCGCAACCATCAAGATGACTGGGTCATGTTTGGCTTTTACATTATGAACAATATCGGCATTGCCTTTCAGACCTTCGCCAGCGGTCTAGTGTTTGGCCTTGGCAGTGTTTTTTTCTTACTGTTTAACGGTTTAAATATTGGCGCTATTGCCGGTCATTTAACCCGAGTGGGCTACACAGATACATTTTGGCCTTTTGTGATTGGTCACGGAGCTTTTGAACTCACCGCGATTGTCTTAGCCGGAGCCGCTGGACTCAAGCTGGGCGCAGCGCTGATTGCGCCTGGTCCTGTAACTCGCGCGACAGCATTACGGCAAGCCGCCGCGGTCAGTGTCAAACTGATTGGCGGAGTGATTGTTTTTCTGGTTTTGGCAGCTTTTATTGAAGCCTACTGGTCTTCCAGCACAAGCATTGCCAGCTCTGTGAAATACACAGTTGGCGCTGCATTATGGTTGTTGGTCTTGTTCTACTTGTTTGCATCAGGGCGCAACCGCTATGCATCTTAATAAAGCACAAGCAGTGTTGCGGCCACGCAACCCTTGGGAAGCCATTGACCTTGGGGTGCTGCTCGCGCGCCGCCACAGCGCTTTATTAATGGCGACATGGGCCGTTCTCACCTTACCTTTATTTGCCATTCTCACGGTGATTTTTTGGCAGCAGCCCAGTATTGCGGTACTGGTTATTTGGTGGCTTAAACCAGCTTTTGAACGTTTGCCTTTATATATTCTATCCAATGCTCTATTCGCTAACACACCGAGCTTGCGTGATAGTTTTAAAGCCTTACCCAAACTACTCAAGCCACAACTGCTTGCCAGCTTAACGTGGCGCAGGCTCAGCGTCACCCGCAGCTTTGATTTACCAGTTCTGCAATTAGAAAACTTATCTGGCCCAGCTCGCCAACAACGCTTAGTGACTTTAGGCCGTAATTACACCCGTGCCCCCACCTGGCTCACCATTATTGGTCTGCATATTGAAATGGCCCTCTGGATTAGCCTCTTAGCTTTGCTTTACCTGTTCATTCCAGCGCAGCTACAAACAGACTGGAGCTGGGCAAAACTCTTACAAATCAGTCAAAGCCAATGGTTATGGGCCGAGCATTTAAGCAACTTACTCTATGTTTTAGTGCTGATTATTTGGGAGCCAATATATGTGGCCTGCGGTTTTACCCTGTACCTCAATCGACGCACTGAGCTGGAAGCCTGGGATATTGAGTTGGCGCTGCGTAACTTAGCCAAGCGTTTAACCAGTAGCTTAGGGGTTTTTCTCTGCGCCCTGCTGTTGTTACTGCCTTTAAGTGATAACGCTTTCGCACAATCTTTTACACAGGATAATATCAACACACAAAATCAAGAGTTAGGTGTTGAGCAGCCGCGCCTACTCAAGCAAATGCTAAACAGTGAGCAAGCCCAACAAAGCATCAAAGCCACCTTAGATGCACCACCTTTTGAAAACTATAAAACCATTAGCAACTGGCAACTGGGCAAGACCAAAACCGACACTAAAGATACTCACGAATTTAACGTGCCAGACTGGCTAAAAAACCTCGTAGAGTATTTATCCTTCAGCGTACAGGTGGTTTTATGGAGTACCTTATTGTTGCTCAGTGCTCTGCTGTTATGGCGCTACCGGCAATGGCTCAGCACCTTTGCGCAGAAACTGCGGCCCATTAAAAAAGCAGCGCCACCACCTGTACAAACACTTTTTGGTCTGGAAGTGAATAACCAGAGCCTGCCTGATGACCTGATTGCTAGCGCACAAAGCCTGTGGTCGAGCGATCAGCGTGCAGCTTTAAGCTTACTCTACCGCGGCTTTCTCAATTATTTACTGCAACAACAAACACTGCCTTTAACAGCTGCGCACACTGAAAACGAAGTGCTGGCGATGACTGATGCTCTGGACCCACAACTACAGTTCTATGGCCAACAACTGACCCAATACTGGGTTAATTTAGCCTGGGGCCACCGCTTACCCGCGCACTCGCAATTTGTCCAGCTGTGTCAACAATGGCAAGAGTTACAACAGCAGGAGCGCAGCCAATGAAGCGCTCCTATTGGCTGATTGCTGCCCTGCTACTAATCTTAGTGGCCTTAGGTTTAGTCTTAAGCAAAGCCCTTACCATCAGCGAAGAGCGTATTGCCCTCGGCGCCAGCCCAGAAGCTCGCAGCAATGCTTACCTCGCCATGGAGTACTTTTTACGGGAGCAAGAAGTCGCGGTCGACACTGCCAATGCCTTAAACCGTTTACCGCCACTGGAGCACGAGCCACACACCTTAATCATTCTTAGCCAAGATGCGCAGCTCATTGATCAGCAGCAAGTCGAGCTTCTAAACTGGGTAGCACAAGGCGGTCACCTAGTGCTGTCCGCGCAACACGAGGCGGTAAATAATCAGAGCAGTTCACTACTCAACAATCTTGGCATAAAAAAACAACTCAGCGCCGAGTTAGCCCCTGTAACAGCGCCCAACAATAGTTCTCAAACAGCACAACCCTCTACGCAAAAAGCTGCCAACGCCACTGCACTCACGCGCCTGTACCTTGAAAACGAACAGTCGCCCGCTTACTTTGCTCTCGACACGCAATACCACCTGCAAGACACTGAAAACCGTGCCCATGCATGGGCCAACAGCCAAGCAGCCACGCATTTGCTGCAATTGAGCCACGGCCAAGGACTGATTACCGTACTCAGCGATCTAAAGCTCTGGCAACAGCGTCAGATCGGTCAGTACGACCACGCATGGCTGCTTTGGTATTTGAGTCAAGAAAGCCAAGTCACCCTATTTAATCCGCCACCACAGCAAGGCTTACTCAGTTTACTGTGGCGCTACTACGCCATGGCCTGCGTGCTCTTAGTACTATTACTGCTGCTTGGCGCTTGGTACGCAGCGCCGCGCTTTGCCCCTATAAGTTTAATCGCAGATAACAGTCGGCGACGACTCACTGAGCACCTGCAAGCCGGTGCGTTATTTAACTTACGCCACCAAGGCCAGCGCAGCCTGCTAATTGCCCTGCAAAAAGACATTAAACAACGTGCACAGCGGCGTTTCCCGGCTTTTTCTGGTTTGCCTGTCGCAGAGCAATGGCAAGTGTTGCAGCAGTTGAGCCGCCAACCTGTATCCTCCATTTCCCAGAGCATGCGCCCGCCGCCCAGTAAAAAGCTTTCGGCCCAGGCCTTTACCCAGCATGTGGCACGTCTTCAACAATTAAGGAATGCATTATGAGTCAAAGCCCTGAAGATCTAGAA
>JAAYTE010000112.1 GCA_012518175.1 Gammaproteobacteria bacterium
ACCATGGGCTGCAGCTGCTTGCCAATATGGCGCACAATTGCATCTTCCAAAGTTTCGTCGGCTAAATCGTGCAAAGCTTTGCGAGTTAAGCGCAGCAAGGCTTCCGTGCCGTTTTGCTGCAAGCGGGTATTAAACGCCTGCCGCTCATGCTCCAGATGTTTACGCCAATCTTGTTGTTCTTGCTCCAGCTTAACCCGGGCCGCAGCCAATAAATCATCGCGCTGATCTTCAGTGGCCGCTAAAGCCTTTTCCAGCAACGCATCGTGCTCCGTCACCAGCTGTGCACGCTGCTTTACATACTGGCTTTCAGCCGCTTTCGCCTCTCGCTGGGCTTGCTCTGCCGCAGCCATCCGCTTGCTGATTTGCGCCTCACGGGCATCAATACCATCCAAAATAGGTCGGTATAAAAAACGCTTGAGCAACCACAATAAGACTAAAAAGTTGGCAATTTGTGCCAGCACTGTTACCCAATCAATGGACATAAGGGCTTAAACTCCTGCTGCCGCCTGCATTGCATCCCAAAACGGGTTAGCAAAAATAATAATCATCGCCACCACAAAGCAATAAATTGCCGTTGATTCAATCATCGCCAAGCTGACAAACAAGGTGCGCGATAATGTCGGAGCCGCATCTGGCTGCTGAGCAATGGCGGCAATGGCCGCAGCAGCGGCACGCCCTTCACCCAACGCTGGACCAATCGAGCCAATGGCCACGGTCAGGCCTGCAGTAAAAATAGAAATAGCCGCAATAATTGCAAGTTCAGTCATGATTAGTTTTCCTTTTCAGACTTAATTAGGGAAGGTTCTGCCATGGCAGAAGAAATATACACTGTCGCCAGAATGGCAAAGATATAGGCCTGAATAAAACCAGTTAGCAGGCCTAACATATCCATTACCACGGGAAAAAAGAAGGGCGCAATACTCAGCAAAATTGCCGCAATCACCGCACCACTCATCACATTGCCATAGAGGCGCATGGCCAGCGACACGCCGCGGGAAAACTCGCCAATGATATTAAACGGCAACATAATCACCGAGGGCTCAATAAAGGTGCGCAGGTAATTACCCACCCCACCACTGGCAATGCCAAACATCGGAATGGCGATCAAGACTGATAGGGTCAAACCCACAGTGGTTGATAAAGACGAAGTCGGCGGGGTAAAACCTGGCACGACCGTAAGTAAGTTCGATACCGCAATAAATAAAAACAGCGTTCCGGAGAAATACATCACATTGCGCGCACCACTGCGAGTGACTTCGGCAATTTGCCCCTGAATCATTGTTACAATCAACTCCAAGGCACTGCGCCAGCGACCTGGGGCTTTATCTGCTCGTAAGTTACGGGTGACTAAAATGGAAATCCCCACCAGCAACGCCATCACAATCCACGTATTAACAATAGTTGAATTAACCGCCCAATTACCCAAGGTAAAGACAATCGTTTGATCTGGACTCAGCTGCATCTATACACCCTCTTGCTTGATTACAGTGCCGCGGACTTTGGCTTGGGCGCGCAGCACAGCGGCAACCCGCATCAGCACAAAAGCCAGCATATAACCGCCCAACGCCCACAATGTTTGCGCCAGTGCAGTGAGCGCAAAGCCTATGCCTAATAACACCACGAGGCGGCAAAAAAAGCTCAACATCAATAAACGTCCAGGGTGCTCTGAGGCTAAGGCCAAACGCATGCCAACATGCAATCCCCAGAAAAACAGCGCACTGACTGGCAAGCCCACGGCAAACCCCAGCAGTATTGCACTGGTATTTATCTCAATCACTGCACCTCTCCTTTAATGACTATTTAGCACGGCACAACTAAACCATTACTGATCTTGGTTCTTTTCAATCCAGTTCCAAGCCACCATGGCGCCCACCACCACCCCACCTAAAATTAAGGCAATGGGCCACGAAAAGCTTTGCGGTGCCACACGGTTTAACCACATGCCTAAAAAAGCTCCCGCAACAGTGGGAATCGCCACCGACCAACCAATAACGCCAAACACTCCCAAACCACTGAGCGGGCTGTATTTGCGCTCATTACGGGATTGCTGCATCCGCTCCGCACGGCGACGAATGGCAGCAGCGGAAGCATCTTCTTTGTTGTCATCACGACTCATGTCAGCGGTTTCCGTAAATCACTGAAACGGCGCACAATGCCCGCCTCCAGTTTGGATAAAGCGGTACGCGCCACCCGCTCATCTTCATCCACTGCAATAAATGTTGCTTGAATGGTTTCATTTAAACTGGCTAAGTCCTTGCCCTGCACGCCACGGCGCACGGCAATATCGACGTTATAGCCGTGCTTAACCAAAACCCCTTGGTCAATACCAAAGTACTGCTCAACACCTGCAGCATCGGTAATCACCAGCACCGACGGCAGCAATGCGGTGACAAAATCAGTGTGTTTGGGCAGCAGTGTAAAAGCGCCATTCTCTGCCTCAGCAAAGACTTTTTCCGCCGCGCAGCTAAACAATAAGCGCGTGGGTAAACGCAGACTCACCTGCATCAGCGTGGTTTGACTCATGATGCGGTCTTATTCTTCGGCAATGCACCAATCATGTAATAGTCCATTTCATCATCGTCAAACTCCATTTGCTGCAAGATCTGCTCGCAACCGGCCAAAGTGTCTTCCACAGATACCCGCTGCCCAGCCTCACCACTAAAGGATTCTGCCGAGAAGAATGGTTGGGTTAAAAAACGTTCCAGACGTCGGGCTCGAGCCACCACCGCGCGATCGGCCATGGACAACTCTTCCAGCCCCAACATGGCAATAATATCCCGTAACTCTTCATACTCAGCCAAGGTACGGCGCACCGCCCGGGCAATATCATAATGACGCTGGCCCACCACTGCGGGTGTTAGCATCACCGAAGTGGAGCCCAATGGATCTACCGCCGGATAGAGCCCCTCACTGGCGCGTTTGCGGGACAGCACCACCGACGCCGATAAGTGGGAGAAAATATGCGCTGCCGCAGGGTCAGTAAAGTCGTCCGCAGGCACATACACCGCCTGAATCGAAGTAATCGCCCCTTTACGGGTGGAGGTAATGCGCTCTTGTAGCGACGCCAGCTCAGTGGCTAAAGTGGGCTGATAACCGACTCGGGACGGCATCCGTCCTAACAAGCCCGAGACTTCAGAGCCGGCTTGGACAAAACGGAAGATATTATCAATCAGCAGCAAAACGTCCTGACCTAAATCATCACGAAAATACTCCGCCATGGTCAGTGCGGTTTTACCCACCAGAAAACGCACCCCCGGTGCTTCGTTCATCTGTCCAAACAGCATCACGGTATTATCGCGCACCCCAGCTTCACCCATTTCTCGGTACAACTCTTCAGCTTCACGGGAACGCTCACCAATACCACAGAATAAACTGACGCCTTTGTAATGCTGGGCAGTGTTGTTAATCAGTTCAGTAATTAATACGGTTTTACCCACTCCAGCTCCGCCAAACAAGCCGGTTTTACCGCCGCGTTCAATGGGCGAGAGCAAATCAATGGCTTTAATCCCAGTTTCAAGGATGGCGCTATGGATGACACGGTCTTCCAATGGCGGTGGCGCTTGGTGGATGGAGCGCAGCATGCCGGTATTCAGTGCAGGTTTATCATCAATAGGCTGGCCAAAAACATTGAGCATACGGCCCAGTACGGCTTCACCAACCGGTACCTGAATAGGGTTACCAGTGGCACGTACCAAAGCACCCAAACCTAAACCGCGCACAGGCGCTAAGGCCATACAACGCACTGTGCCTTGGTCAAGTAAAGCGGCAACTTCCATCGCCAAATCACCAGCATAGACCAGATCATAAATCCGCGGAATATGCTCGGTAAAGAGTACATCGACGACACCACCGCGGATTTTAACCACGCGCCCCTCGGCCACGCACTCCTGTGCAGAGACTGCATCAGCCGAGTTGGCTGCATCAGGATCAACAGCACTTAACTGCTCAATTGAGTCCGACGCCTGCTCTTCCTTCTCACTCATGCCCCACCTTACCTTGTCTGTTTTACTTGGGGTTAGCTGAACGTGCGCCAGCTAAAAAGCCCTTGGCTTAGTTAAAGTCCTCTGCGGTCAAGATACGCACATCATTCCACTCTATGGCTCGGCTGCGCCAGTGCTCTTCAATGGACTGGGCAAAGTCAGCGCGCACTAACTTCGCTCGCGCCTCACACCACAGCTCGGAATCCTGACGCATGACAATGCCCTCCGGGTTGCCTTCACGATAACGGCTGCTGGCATGTGCTAGTAATTCTTTAAGCTCTGGCAAGGTCGCAGCACCTTGATACAAGGTCGGTACTACAGCTAAACCCAACTTCTCCGCTAAAGCATTACGCCGCGCACAACTCCAAAACTTTTGCTCGGTGCGGTCATACACATCAAAAACCACAAACCAATCGGGCAAATTATCGTAATCCAACGAGTGACGGGCCGCACACCACTCGCCAAACACTATCCAATCACTTTGTAAATTATCACATAAAGCATATTGATGTTGACCAAGCCAAGAGTTCAGCCGCGAGAACTGCCCAGCAAACGGCTCAAGCAGATACTGGCCACGATTTTGCGCGCGCAACTCACCAGTCGCCCGCAAAGAAATACCCAAGTTGGCCCCATCGAGCTTTTCTTCCACACGTATGGGTTGGGCTAATAAGGCCTCAATCTCAGGCTCGGTCAATACTTTATCATCGCGGGGCATGCCATCACCCAGCCAATCAATATGCGGGGTATGAGGAAAACGGAAAAAATCAGACATTTATTTACTCTCCGGCATGGCAGGGGCGGGAACATGGCGCTGCCGTGGAAACTTAATTTTATGAAAACGCTGCGCATCGGCAGCACACAAGAACTCAACCTGAATACCCTGCTCCGCTAAAGCAGGCCACCAATCAATCCATTTACAATCTGCGGCCTGCAAAATAGTGGGTTTATCCGGGTGCGCATTGGCCACAGCGGGAAATATACGATCGGGCGGATCAAACTCAGCCTGCAAGGCTTGGTCAGGAAACTGCGCATAAAAATCCGTAGCAGTGAGACTGACATTGACCATAGCTACTCGCTGCGCATTGCCCATATTGCGCAATAACCACTTTAAAAACACATCGCCAACACCGCGCGGTGGATTGATCGAGGTTTTATTTTGATATTCACCCAAAATAATAAAACTGTCATCAATCACCACCACGCCACTGCTTTGAATCTCTTGTAAGCGCTCAATGCAGTTGGCCACGCACTCAGCAGACACCTCTGCATGCTGCTGATTGGCCACTAGCAGCACATTGGTATCAATCACAGTTTTATCCATGCTGATCGCCTGAGTTATTTTCTGCACGTTTGCGCTGCACCGCAGCCATGGCTCTGGCGGCAATATCAGTCATTTCATCACCAAACAAATTCTCTGGCCAATTGGCAATTTCACCGTAGGTATCGACCTGCAAAGCTTCAATCTGAGCTTCACTGCCTGCTCGACTGCAAAAATACAGAGCAACATCCGTGTGCTTGATAACCCCTTCAGCGATACGTCTTTGTAACCTATTTAGAAAGTGCTCGGAGTGACTCTCGACAATGATTTGTACATTACGCGCTTGCCCAGCCTCTTTAGCTTGTATGGCAGCAATCAGCATATCGGCTAAACCGGCTTGCACCTGCGAATGCAGATGGATTTCTGGTTGCTCCAACCACAGGGTTGAATTGGGCTGGGCATAAAACGCTTGCACAATCACCGGCAATAATTGCGATACGCCAAAACCGAGGTCAGCCAAGTTAACTTCACCTGCCGCAGCATGATTTCTTAACAGTGCTTGATAGTGTTCAGGTGTGCTCTCCTCAGCACGGATAGCGAACTCACTGGCCACGCCCATTTGCGCCAACCAGTAGGCAATACCCTGTGCAAACGGCTGCTCAGGCTCCCCAATAGCAAATTGTAAGTGACGCTGCTCAGCGCTTGCAGCCAATACTGCTGCCACTGCTGACTCTCCAGCACGCCCCACACTTGGCGGCACTGCGCCCGCCCACTGATAATCACGCTTAGGCGCGGCACGTAAGGCCGCTAAAGCGTTAAAATCAGCTAAAAGTTGTTGTGTTTGCTGGACTAATTCGGCTAGAAAAGGCGCTTCTACCTGTGCAGTTTCTGGTAACTTAAAGAAACTTTCTGCCCCTGCTTCTGCAGCCACGGCAATGCTGTAGCTGTGCACTTGCGGCTGTTGTATCTGCACCTGCAGCTCGCCGGCTTGAGCACTGTGGTAACTGGCACTGAGCAGCTCTTGTCCTTGCGCAAAGCCACGGTAAGTAATGGACTGCACTGAGGGTTGCTGCGCGGCATCGGCCACCATACTGACCTCTAAACTCAGCGCATCAACCAGCAGCGCTTGATCAGTTTGCTGACTTGCACCCTGTAAGGCCAAAGCTGTAGGCAGGCGCCACTGCAATGCAAACTGCAATGGTTCATTGAGCTGCCCTTGGTGCAAGTTCTGTGCAAAAGAGCCCAAATCAATCAAGCTTTGCGCATTACCAAAATCCAGTGGCGTCGACAGTTTGTCGGGCTGGGCACTTTGTTTAAGCGCTAATAATAACTGGCCAAGGCTACTTTTACCGGCACTGTTCTCACCAAAGAAAACCGTTAGCGGCGCGAGCTTGATCGGCCCACTGTCTTGCCACGCCTTAAAGTTCTTGATCCGCCACGAGGTCAACATCAGCGCACTACTCCTGTCTTACCACTGGTTAATTCACACCATCACAACAGCATTGCCGCAGCCCAACCAAAGGCCAGTAAAGGCAAGTTGTAGTGAATAAAAGTTGGTACCACAGTATCCCAAATATGGCTGTGCTGTCCGTCCATATTCAAACCTGAAGTTGGCCCAAGGGTTGAATCTGAAGCCGGCGAACCTGCATCACCCAATGCGCCAGCAGTACCAACGATGCTGACGATAGCTAATGGACTGAAGCCCAACTGTAGCGCTAAGGGCACAAAAATCGCCGCAATAATGGGTACTGTGGAGAATGAAGAGCCAATGCCCATGGTGACCAGCAAGCCAACCAGCAGCATCAAGATTGCGCCTGTTGCTTTGCTTTCACCAATCACGCTCACCGACGAATCCACTAAGGTTTGAATCTGCCCTGTTTCCCGCATCACTTCGGCAAAACCTGAGGCAGCAATCATGATGAAACCAATCATAGCCATCATTTTCATACCATCGGTAAACAAGTCATCAGACTCTTTCCAGCGAATCACTCCCGAGGCTGAGAACACCACAAAACCCACCAGCGCTCCCATAATCATCGAATCCAGCCACAGCTGCACAACAAAGGCAGCTACCACAGCAGCACCTGCAGCAACTAGACTTCTGGGGCTGTAATTACTGCTCGCCGAGCCAACCTCGCCGGCTGCAACCGTGTGGTACACACGCTTTTTACGGTAACTAAAGAAAATCGCCACCAGTAAACCAAACAACATGCCAGTGGCAGGAATTACCATCGCCTGCATCACTTTAATACCAGTGACATCCACACCACCTTTAGCCACATTGGCGAGCAAAACCTCTTTCAGGAAAATACCACCAAAGCCCACCGGCAAAAACATATACGGCGTGATCAAACCAAAAGCCAGTACACAAGCAACTAAACGGCGGTCCAGCTGCAAGCGCCCCATGACATATAGCAAAGGCGGTACCAGCAGCGGAATAAAGGCGATATGAATGGGCAAGATATTTTGCGAAGAAACAGCGGCAATCAATAACACCATGATCAGCAGCCATTTGACCTTATCGGTATTTTTACTTTTCTGGCGGCCGACCATGGCGAGTATTTTCTCAGCCAACGCATGGGCCACTCCGGACTTACTGATAGCTACAGCAAAAGCGCCGAGCAAAGCATAGGACAGGGCCACTGTTGCCCCGCCACCCAGGCCTTTATTAAACGCAGCTAGCGTATTTTCAATCCCTAAACCACCAAGCAACCCACCTGCAACAGCGCCGATAATCAACGACACCACCACATGTACGCGCAGTAAGCTCAGCACCAGCATTAAAGCTACTGCGACAACAACCGCATTCATGACAACCCCCGAACACTTTCAATATTCATTTAATACGCTGTAATTGCGCGTTAGTTTTAAGCAGCGCAGTTTACACGGGTCACTCCAAGAATAAACGACCGATTATTCCGCCTCACTGGCAAAGCAGCGAACTATCTGACTTAGTGGTATTTTCTTAGTGCAGCAGCCTGCTAAAATGCTGTGTTTTTGCCAGTACTGTGCTGGGATCGATGGGTAATTGAATGGCTTGGATAACGTTACTTGCCGCATATTTAGCTGCGCGACTATCTACTGTTGCTGTGTCTGCACGGCAAGCGTGGCGATACCACTTGCGGTTAGCATTATGAAAGTAGTGGTACTCACAGGTCCTGAGTCAGCTGGCAAAAGCTCTCTAAGCCGCGCTTTAGCTGAGCGCTTTAACGCCCCTTTAGTCAGCGAGTTTGTACGCGAATTTATTCAGCAAGCACAGCGCGACACCTGCTACGCTGACATCAGCAACATTGCCGAACAACAGTGGCAACAGGAGCTGGCTGCCCGCGCTTTGCAACCACCACTATTGCTGCTGGATACGCACTTATTGAGCAATATACTCTGGAGTGAGACGCTATTTCAGCAAAGCCCTGCCTGGCTGGAAACAGCTCTACTGAGCCAAAAATATGACTTGATTGCCTTGCTGAGCCCTGAAGGCATGCCATGGCAAGCCGATGGTCAGCGCTGTCAACCGGATTTAGGCGAACGCCTCAAGTTCCACAGCAGGCTCGATGATTGGCTAGAGCAACATCAGCAACCGGTACTGCACTTAAGTGGATCATGGCAACAACGTTATGCAACACTTGAGCAAGCCATTACTCAACTGCTAGGCAGCGCATAAATACCCATCACTGGGCAACCTACCTTAACGAGAACCCCCTCCATGTCTAATCCACACCCCCACGACCCACTGCACGGCCTGACCTTGGCCACTATTCTTGAGCGCTTAGTAGAGCATTATGGCTGGGAGCAACTTGCCGAACAGATTCCGCTGAACTGCTTTAAAAATGAACCATCAAGCAAGTCTTCATTGAAGTTTTTACGCAAAACCCAGTGGGCGCGAGATAAGGTTGAGGCGCTGTATATTGCAACATACGCTGCCTAAGCGCTGATACCTAAGCAGAGTCTGCCTACAACCGGCACCGACAGCAGTGCCCGAAATCACAGCCAGCGCTACGCATTACCGCGCTCAACCGCACCGCACACTGTGCAGCAGCAAGGTTGAGCATAATCACAGCCCAACCTTGGTGAAGCAACAATCTAACGACAGATTACGGAGTATGGATGGGAAAATTCGACAGCACGTACTTACTGCGTGCGCTCAGCTACAACCCGTGTTCCGGCATCACCGGATAACAAGGCTAACGCATCAGATAAACGCCCAATGGCACTAAAACCACCGGATGCAGCAAAACTACTGGCGGCTTTAATTTTTGGCCCCATCGAACCTGCAGGCACATCCATTTCACCGCCTTCAGCAATGGTCAGCTTGCGCAGCGGTTTCGCCTCTGGCGTACCAAAATCCTGATACACCGACTCCACATCTGTGAGCAGCAATAAAGCATCAGCACCCAGTTTTTCTGCCAAGAACGCACTGGATAAATCCTTATCAATCACTGCTTCAATGCCTTGCAAACTATTATCGGCATTGCGCACCACCGGAATACCACCGCCGCCGTTACAAATCACTACCACCTTTTTTTCCACTAGCAGCTTCAATACCTGTAAGTCTGGAATTTCCACAGGTTTTGGTGAAGCCACGACACGGCGCCACTTATCGCCATCCTGGGCAATTTGCCAGCCCGCTTGAGCGGCACGGGTTTGTGCTTCGGCTTGGCTATACACTGGACCAATATACTTGGTGGGTGTGGCAAAGGCTGGGTCATTTAAGTCCACAATTACTTGGGTCAACAAGGTCACAATGGGCTGGGCATGCTGTAATTCATTTTCCAGCTCTTGCTCAATTAAGTAGCCAATCATGCCTGCGGTTTGTGCACCCAGCACATCTAACGGATAACTTTCCTCTGGCTTATAGGCATCATTTTGCAAGGCCAACAGCCCCACTTGTGGGCCGTTACCGTGGGTAATCACCAACCGATGGCCAGCACGCACAATATCCGCCAAAGCGCGTGCAGCCACCTTGACATTCTCGCGCTGCACTTGTGCGGTCAGCGGCTGACCACGTTGTAATAAGGCATTCCCGCCCAACGCTGCAACAACTAACATAATTAACGTCCTAAAGTAGCCACCAACACCGCTTTAATGGTGTGCATACGGTTCTCTGCTTGATCAAACACTATTGATGCTGGGCTTTCAAACACCTCATCGGTGACCTCCATTGCATCAATGCCAAACTTTTTCTGAATCTCTTTGCCCACCGCGGTTTCAGTATTGTGGAAAGCCGGCAGGCAATGCATAAACTTCACCCGTGGGTTGCCAGTTTTCGCCATCAGTGCGGCATTCACTTGGTAAGGCATCAATAATTTAATGCGCTCAGTCCAAACCTCATCTGGCTCACCCATTGATACCCAGACATCGGTATAGACATAATCCACACCCTGCACAGCAGCAGCAATATCATCGGTAATGGTAATGCGCGCACCGGTTTTTTCGGCAATTGCTTGCGCATAAGCCTGAACTTCAGGCTCAGGCTGGCACGCTTTAGGGGCACAAAGACGCACATCCATGCCCATTTTCGCTCCGCCAATCAGCAGACTGTTGCCCATATTGTTTGCCGTATCACCAATAAACACGTAGGCCACTTCATGCAGTGGCTTATCGCTGTGTTCAGTCATGGTGAGAAAGTCAGCCAAAATCTGCGTCGGGTGAAAATCATCGGTTAAGCCGTTATACACCGGCACACCGGAATACTCAGCCAGCTCATTGACGATCTCCTGACCAAAGCCGCGGTACTCAATGGCGTCATAGACACGACCCAAAACCCGCGCCGTGTCTTTGACCGACTCTTTATGGCCCATATGATTGCCAGTTGGCCCCAAGTAGGTCACTTTTGCACCTTGGTCATGGGCCGCCACTTCAAAACTGACCCGCGTACGGGTTGAGTCTTTTTCAAAAATCAGGGCTATATTTTTACCTTGCAGTCGCGG
Organism: Gammaproteobacteria bacterium; assembly: GCA_012518175.1. GTDB lineage: Bacteria > Pseudomonadota > Gammaproteobacteria > Pseudomonadales > Pseudomonadaceae > Denitrificimonas. Next base: position 11,166 of record JAAYTE010000112.1, read on the forward strand.
TTGCTCAGTGCCTGCATACTTAGCTGCTTTTAGGTCTGCAGACAACTTCAGCAAGAACTCAATTTCTTGAGGCGTAAAATCGCGCAACGTTAATAAGTCACGATCTCTAAGGTTAAAAGCCATGCATCTGCTCCTTGGTTAGCAGCTGGGTAAATAAATTTCGCTAAAAATAAACATTATACGGGATCACGGACAGTTGGGCAGCTCATGCAGCGTCCGCCACCACGGCCACGCCCTAACTCCGCACCGGGTACAGCCAGGACTTCAATACCTGCCGCAGCTAAAGCCGCATTCGTATCATCATTACGGTCATAGCCAATTACGACACCGGGACTGAGTGCCAGCACATTATTGCCATCATTCCATTGCTCACGCTCACGCTCTGCTGGATGATCACCACCGGTAGCAACCACCTCTAACGAGGCATAACCAAGCGCTTCAGCCACCACGTCAAACATATGCCGTGGATCTTGCGTGAAAACATGTGATGTGCCGCTGGCATCGGGGCGCAGATCATAACAAATCATTTCATCGGCGACTTCAGTAAATGCAGTAACAATATTGCCACCACAGAAGGTAAACACCGTATCCAAGTGCATTGCCGCCCGTGATTTAGGCATTTGACAAGCAATGACTCGATCAACACTGCCTTTAGCAAAGAGTGCCCGTGCTAACTGACCCACCGCTTGTGGGGAGCTGCGCTCACCCATGCCCACCAACACCGTGCGATTACCAATGGGCATAATATCACCACCTTGTGACTTCTCACCGCCCTGAAAGGGCGATGCTTCTTGTTTCACAGGCTGCAACTTGGTATGACCAAGAATGACGCACGCCTCCACAAGCAGTAACGGCTTGCCCAGCCGCCTTTAATGCCAAAATACCTTCTTCAAGGATGTTGAG
>JAAYTE010000113.1 GCA_012518175.1 Gammaproteobacteria bacterium
TAAGGCCGCAAAAGCGGCCTTAAGTGTATACAGGTTAGAAGGATTAACCCTGGTGATACTTCGCTGATAAATCATGCACGGCATTGATAAATGCGCCAGCATTTTCAGGTTTTACTTCAGGGGTAATACCATGGCCGAGGTTAAATATATGACCAGGACCTGAGCCGTAGCTTTCTAAAATACGGCCGACTTCTTTTTCAATTGCAGTTGGGTTGGCATAGAGGACGGTTGGGTCCATATTGCCCTGTAGGGCAACTTTGTCACCAACGCGCTTACGCGCCACACCCATGTCACAAGTCCAGTCTAGGCCCAGTGCTTCAACGCCAGTATCAGCCATTGACTCAAGCCACAGACCGCCACCTTTAGTGAATAAAATCACAGGGACACGGCGACCTTCATGTTCACGGATTAAACCGTTAACGATTTTCTGCATATACGCCAGTGAGAACTCTTGGTACGCCGCTGACGATAAGCTTCCGCCCCAGCTATCAAAAATCTGTACTGCTTGTGCACCGGCCAAAATTTGCGCATTCAGGTAGCTGGTTACAGACTGAGCGAGCTTGTCGAGTAGGACGTGCATGGCTTGTGGATCATCGTAGAGTAGCGCTTTACTTTTACGGAAGTCTTTTGAAGAGCCACCTTCAACCATGTAAGTGGCTAAAGTCCAAGGGCTACCGGCAAAGCCAATCAAAGGTACGCGGCCGTTCAGTTCTTTACGAATAGTGCGTACAGCATTCATTACATAACCTAGATCCTTTTCAGGATCAGGAATAGGTAGCGCATCAATTGCTTCGGCTGTATCAACAACTTTTCTGAAACGTGGGCCTTCACCAGTTTCAAAATACAAACCTAAACCCATAGCATCGGGGATGGTCAAAATATCTGAAAAAAGAATCGCGGCATCCAATGGGTAACGTTCAAGTGGTTGCAAAGTTACTTCGCAAGCCATCTCGGCGTTCATGCATAAATCCATAAAACCGCCTGCGCGTGCGCGGCTAGCTCTATATTCAGGTAGGTATCGACCCGCCTGACGCATCATCCATACAGGGGTAACATCAACCGGCTGTTTAAGCAGGGCGCGGAGAAAACGATCATTTTTCAGAGCAGTCATATTAGCGTCCATTAGAAGTTAGTGGGCTATTATCGCAAATTTGCTCACAAAAGGCACGGAGTGAGCAATAAGCGCTATAGCAAGCGTGTCGATAGATTTAACTACACAACAGAATTTATAGGGTGTTAGTTTAACGCATGGCACATTTATAAGCATATGAGTGAGGAGTTGCCCGTGGCAAATTCAGAGTTAGACCTAAGTTTATTTGTAGCAGCAACAGATGGCAGTGCGATAACTGCAACCGGCTTGCATAGATTAAGTGGAAACTCTTTTTATCCACCCTTCCCTGCCGGTACTGAGTACGCACTTTTTGCTATGGGCTGTTTTTGGGGCGCTGAAAGGCGCTTCTGGCAACGTTCAGGGGTGTACGTGACTGCGGTTGGTTATGCTGGCGGCCATACCCGTAACCCAAGTTATGAAGAGGTGTGCAGCGGTTTAACAGGGCATGCTGAAGCAGTGCTGGTGGTTTTTGACCCCGCAGACGTTGGTTTTGCTGATTTGCTGGAGATTTTCTGGCAGTCCCATGACCCCACTCAGGGGATGCGTCAAGGTAACGATCTGGGCAGTCAATACCGCTCAGCAATTTACTGTATGAATGCGCAACAGTTAGTCGAGGCGCAAGCCAGTTGTGAGCACTATCAGCAGCGTTTGACTGCAGCAGGTCGAGCAGAAATTACGACAGAAATTGCTTTGCAGCCAGTATTTTATTATGCGGAGGGGGTACATCAGCAGTACTTAATACAAAACCCGAATGGCTATTGTGGCTTGCGTGGTACTGGGGTGCTGTATTGATTACCTACAGCTAGAAATTAAAAACCCCGCGTGAGCGGGGTTTGCAGACTGTCTCCTTGCTTCCTTGCTTTAGCCATCTTGGCGCTAATCATTAATCCGTAATGATTAAAAGCATTCCATCGTAAATCCTTGCCAACTATTCTACGTTTATCAGGAAAAACGCATAGTGGCTAATGGCTGTAACCTTTGTAAGCTTTTACTTACAAAGGTGCTTTGGCAGACAGTATAGCGTTTGCTTATTGCTTAAAACTGCTCAGCATTGAGCAAGTATAAAGACTCACTGCCAGCTTTGACTGAGCTGCTGAGAGACTGAATACGCGGCAATAAACGGGCAAAGAAGAAACGAGCTGTGCCCATTTTGCTGGCATAGAAATCTTCTTCTTGCTCTTTACCCTGTGCGGCACGGGCCATCATGGCCCACATGTAAGCGTAAGCGGTATAACCAAATACATGCAGGTATTCCACAGAGGCTGCACCGATCTCATTGGCATTATTTTTTGCTTCAGCCAGTAACCAAGCGGTTAAATCATCCAGGTTTTCAATGGCTGCTTTCAATGGTGCGGTGAACTCAGCTAGATCTGCTTCGTTTGCAGCAATAAAAGCTTTAACTTCATCAGAAAAATGCTGATAGAACGCGCCACCATTGGCAACAATTTTACGGCCAGCTAAGTCTAAAGACTGGATGCCGTTAGTACCTTCGTAAATTTGGGTGATGCGGCAGTCACGGATTAATTGCTCTTGCCCCCACTCACGAATATAACCGTGCCCACCAAAAATTTGCTGACCATGAATTGTGGACTCTAAGCCTACATCGGTTAAGAAAGCTTTAGCGATTGGCGTCAGTAAGGCTACCAGCTCAGCACTGCGCTTTTGCTCTTCAACTTCTTCACTGTACTTAGCAATATCCAGCTGCATAGCAACATAGCTAGAGAAAGCACGGCCGCCTTCGTTTAAAGCTTTCATGGTGAGCAGCATACGGCGTACATCAGGGTGCACAATAATTGGATCTGCTTGCTTATCGGGCGCAACCACGCCGCTTGGCGCACGGCTCTGAATACGGTCTTTAGCGTACTCAATGGCGCTTTGGTAAGAACGCTCACCCAATGATAAGCCTTGGATGCCGACACCCAGACGCTCGTAGTTCATCATGGTGAACATAGCAGCCAAACCTTTATTCGGCGCATCAATGATGTAACCGGTGGCGTTATCAAAGTTCATGACACAGGTGGCAGAACCATTGATGCCCATTTTGTGCTCAATGGAGCCACAAGCAACGTTGTTCTTTTCTCCGAGGGAGCCGTCATCATTAACCATGACTTTAGGTACTAAAAATAACGAAATACCTTTAGCGCCAGCGGGGGCATCAGGCAACTTAGCTAAAACTAAGTGGATGATATTTTCGGTTAAATCATGCTCACCACCGGTGATGAAAATCTTGGTACCGGTAACTTTATAGCTGCCATCGGCTTGTGGTTCTGCCTTGGTGCGAATAATACCTAGGTCAGTTCCGGCATGAGGTTCGGTTAAGCACATGGAACCGGCCCAGCTACCGTCATACATATTTGGTAGGTATTTTTCTTTTAATTCTTCACTGGCGTGGGCGTGAATGGATAAGCAGGCGCCAGCAGTGAGCATGGGGTATAAACCAAATGACAGGTTGGCCGAGTTGATCATCTCTTCAATTTGCGCAGTGATCATTTTTGGCATGCCCATGCCGCCAAATTTAGGGTCACCACCGACACCAACCCAGCCGCCTTCGGCATAGGTGTTGTAGGCTTCAATAAAGCCTTTAGGTGTGGTTACAACGCCGTCATTCCAGGAGCAGCCTTCTTCGTCACCGCTACGGTTAGTGGGAGCAATTGAACCTGCAGCTACTTTGCCAGCTTCTTCTAAAATGGCCGTAGCTGTTTCATCGTCAACTGTTTCTGCTAAGGCTGGTAGTTGTGCCCAAAGCTTACCTGCTTGGAACACTTCGTTGAGTACAAAACTCATATCACGTAAAGGTGCTGTGTAGTCGGCCATACGGCATTCCTCTTGATTAGCCCCAGTCAGCTGTGTAACGACACAACGTCAGGCAGTGTGTTGGATTTTTGGTTTATCGAGTCTACATTAATAAACTTTTAAAACTAATAAGCTCTTTTTATGACTAGGGGGTCTTGTTGGTTGCGATAAAAAACCCGCCTTATGAAATAAGTCTGTTGGACAGGCTATTTCATGCAGCGGGTTTCATCGACTAGTGCATTGAAACTTAGTAGCTCAGTGCGAAGTCTTCTTCAGCCATATCCATTAAGTTGTCTGCGCCTGACAGCATTGCAGCAACGTGGGTACGGGTACGTGGCAGTAAACGCGCAAAGTAGAAACGTGCGGTTTGGATTTTCGCTTTGTAGAAGGCTTCTTCATCAGTACCTGCAGCCAGCTTCTCAGCTGCTACGCGAGCGATATCAGCCCAGAA
>JAAYTE010000114.1 GCA_012518175.1 Gammaproteobacteria bacterium
AAAAGTGTTTCAAACATAGAAAAAACCTTAGGGCGGCAAGTTAGACAACCATGACACACATAGCCTCGCCACCCGGTAAGGTTATGTATGTCATGGGTCTCGCCAGCCTCAGCACGGTGCCAAAATTAGGCACTGCAACTGCTAAGGTGTACACGCCATGATCTGTTGATCAAGTATGTTGACGTGCACGCTACAGACTATTCTGTAGCCGACTACTCCCCCAAGACGAGGGCGATACTAAATTGTTTAGCCCATTAAAGCAAGAGCAGGGCTTATTGCTATTGAGCTTCATCATCATCGTCGGTCACTTGTCGAATGGATAAGCGAATTTCCGCGGGGAGTACGCGTTTGGCAGCACTTTCCGCTAAGGAGCCGAGCTTCTCGTGATAACTGAGCTTGCCCGCCGTATCTGTTTGCACAACACCTTCATTGATCAGCGTTTGGATAAAGTGCCGGAATAAGCTTTTGTCGAAAAACTCTGGTGCGTTGAGCCCATGCAAAATGGATAAGCGTTGCGCCATAACGGTACACAGTTCTTCTAATTGCTGGGCGTCGAGTGCGTTTTGGCCTTTATTCAGTAAAAGCGCAATGGCCATATAAAAGCGCTGCAAAGTCTGCAGCAGGGTGCGTGACAATAAGCCCAGCAAAACATAATGCTGCGAGCTGGGAGCCGGGCGCTGATAGGTTTCACCGTCCCGTTGTAATAAACCGTGCTCAACAAAACTGGCCAGCCACTGGTCAATTACCGCATCCAGCTCATCCAGCGCCCAGTGGGTAAATAGCTCAGCTTGCAGATAAGGGTAGAGCGCACGGGTCAGCTCAATGATTTGGCTACGCGTCATGCGGGCGTTGCTATGGAAAAAGCTCGCCAGTAATGCCGGCAAAGCGAAGACGTGCAAGACATTGTTGCGGTAATAAGTCATCAACACAGCGTTTTGCTCATCTAAATAATAGATGCGCCCCAAGGCATCCTGCTGTTCGCTAATAAGCTGCATATCGCGCACATAATGAATAATACTGGTGCCGTCACCTTGCGGCAGACTGGTGTAATTGGAATAGGGGACGCTGCGCAATAGTGACAGGTACAAATTGATAACCCGAGTGAGGCCGTTTTCATCTAGGGCCAAGCGTTGGGTTGACAGTAATGCTGAAGCAACCAAATTCACCGGGTTAATCGCTGCCGCAGCATTAATATGTTGCGCAATGCGCGTGGCCAATTGTTGTGCGACCGGGCTCAGTGTGGCTGGGTTTTCATGCTTAAGCTCGTGCTGCCAGTTGGGTTGTTGCTGGTGCATAAACTCGGTTAGTTTTAGGGGTTGACCAAAATTCACCGAAACGTGACCGAAGCGTTGTTTGCGAATGGCAGCAATCACGCGGAATACATCAAAAAATGATTCTTTTTTCTTGCTGGCACCGCGCAATTCGCCAAGGTAAGTGCGGCCTTCCAAGACACGCTCATAGCCGATATAAACCGGGACAAAGACAATTGGTAAACGCTGTGAGCGCAAAAAGCTGCTTAGGGTAATGGCCAGCATGCCGGTTTTCGGTTGTAAGGTGCGTCCAGTGCGTGAGCGACCACCCTCTACGAAATATTCAACCGGAAAACCTTTGCTGAATAAGGTGTGCAGGTACTCATTAAACACACTGGCGTAGAGCGGGTTGCCACGGAAAGTGCGGCGCATAAAAAATGCCCCGCCACGGCGTAATAAACCACCAATGATCGGCATATTTAGATTGATACCAGCGGCAATGTGCGGCGGCGTTAAACCATTGGTGAAGAGCAAGTACGACATCAATAGATAGTCAATGTGGCTGCGATGGCAGGGCACGTAAATAATTTCGTGGCCATGGGCAACTTCACGCACGCCATCTAGATTGTTGACCTTGATTCCGTCATAAAACTTATTCCAAAACCAGCTGAGCACTACTTCTAAAAAACGAATGGCGGTATAGGCATAATCTGAAGCGATTTCATTGCCGTACTTGAGCGCGCGTTGTTGGGCTTTTTCGATGCTAATGCCGTCGCGCTGCGCTTCTTCAGCAATGCGCTGGCGCACTTGTGGTTCATGGATCAGGGCTTTAACAAGGTTACGGCGGTGGGAGAGGTCTGGGCCGATAACAGCTGCTTTACTGTTGCGAAAATGTACACGCAGTAGTCGGTGTAACATGCGCTCAGTGCGCTCGACCCCTTTATCTTGTGCAACCAGCTCGGCCAATTGAATGGGCGCAGAAAATTGCACACGGGTTTTGTGGCCTAAAATCAGTACTTGGAATAAACGCCGCAAGCGTCCAGTGACCGCCCAGCTGTCAGCCAGTAACAGTTTCCATGGGCTGGTTTCACGGTCTGGCGATTGCCCCCAAAATACGGTAACGGGTACCACTTGCACATTTTCGATCTGGCCGGACTCAACAGCTTGCACCAGCTTTTTTAATGAGGGGGAGATGTGTTGCGTGGTTTTGCGTCCAGCCCAGTCCGGTTCGCGGCGCAAGTAGAAAAAGCTGCTGAGCTGCTCTAAGGCTGGCGCTTGTAGGCGGGTATTGGGGCGCTTCAGGCCGGCTTTACGGCATTCGTTATCCAAGACCACAAGGTCGCTGATGGAGGGCTTTTGCAGCACATAGACTTGTGCAAGGTCTTGGCGTAACCCGTCAAAGACGGTGTTGTCGATGGTTTCTGAGCGCACCCAGAGCAGTAGCAGGCGACGTAAAATAGCAAAGTACGCACGACGAATGGAGGAGAAACTCATAAACTGCAGACCCTAAATCAACAGCAGGCAAAGCTGTGAATTAAATATTAGTAAAAAATAGTTTTTGCGTTACTGGCAAGATTACGCTTTTTACGCCAATTTAGCCGCTAAAAATAGTCTGTCGGCTGTGATAAAACTACAAATCTAACTTTAATGTTGGAGTTGACTGCTATGCTCTTTCTTTTTTCAATATGCAGTGGCACAGTTCTGCAGTTTTCTTAAGCCGCTTTATCTAAGGCGACAAACCCGTAGTAATAATGGGATAGGGTGGAGTAATGATTGAAGTAACACACTTAACCAAACGCTTTGTGCAGCAGGTCGCGGTGGATGACCTATCTTTTAGCATTGCGCCGGGCGAGGTGGTTGGTTTTTTAGGCCCGAACGGTGCTGGCAAATCGACCACAATGAAAATGCTCACCGGTTTTTTACCGCCATGTGAGGGCAAAGTCAGTATTTGTGGTTTTGATATAGCTAAACAAACTCTGCGCGCCCAGCGCTTAATTGGCTACTTGCCAGAGGGTGCGCCCTGTTATGGCGATATGAGTGTGGTGGACTTTCTCACCTTTATTGCCCAAATTCGTGGCTATCGCGGTAAAGAATTACGCCAACGGGTGGCGCGAGCGGTGGCTTTAGTTGAGTTGGAGCGTGTGGTAGAGCAAAACATCGACACCCTCTCCAAAGGTTTCAAACGCCGTGTCGGTTTAGCTCAAGCGGTGCTGCATGATCCTAGGGTGCTGATTTTAGATGAGCCCACCGATGGCCTTGATCCGAATCAAAAGCATCAAGTGCGCAAGCTGATTAAGAGCCTAGCAAAGGATCGCATAATCATTATCTCCACGCATATTCTGGAAGAAGTCAGTGCTCTGTGTACCCGCGCTATGGTGATCAGTCATGGCCGTTTATTGGTGGATGATACCCCCTATGCCTTGCAAAGCCGCTCACGCTACCATCAAGCAGTGACTCTTTTGGCTGAGCAGCCGTTGGATCGCCAGTTATTACAAGAGGTGCCTGGGGTACTTGCGCTGGAAGATAATCCGTTGGACGGCAGCATCACCTTATTAGCTGAGCCCGGCATGGTGATTTTCCCAGCAGTGAATCAGCTGATTCATGCCCAAGGTTGGCAGGTGCGAGAGTTGGAAGTGGAGCGCGGTCGCTTAGATGAAGTGTTCCGTAGTTTGACCCGGGGAGATGTGGCATGAAGCAGCTACCGATTATTTTTAAGCGAGAATTTACCAGTTTTTTTGCCACGCCTTTGGCCTATGTGTTTTTACTGATCTTTCTGGTGCTCTCCAGTGTGTTCACTTTTTACATGGGCGGCTTTTATGAAAGCGGCCAAGCCAACTTAAACCCTTTCTTCAACTTTCACCCATGGCTGTATTTGTTTTTAGTGCCAGCGCTGGCCATGCGCATGTGGGCAGAAGAGCGTAAGAGCGGCACCATTGAGCTGTTGATGACCTTGCCGATTACCCGCTTTGAAAGTGTGGTGGGCAAGTTTTTAGCAGCTTGGGTGTTTGCTGGCATTGCCTTGCTGCTGACTTTTCCCATGGTGCTGACCGTTAACTATTTGGGGAGTCCGGATAATGGTGCAATTGTAACGGGCTACATTGGTAGCTGGTTGCTGGCGGGTGCTTACTTGTCAGTGGGCGCGTGCATGTCCGCTTTAGCAAAAAACCAAGTGATTGCGTTTATTATGACCGTCAGTTTGTGCTTTTTGTTTGTGGTCAGTGGTTTCTCTTTAGTGCTTGATGTGTTTAATGGCTGGGCGCCGCAATGGCTGCTCGATGCGGTGGCGTCTTTTAGTTTCTTAACGCGCTTCCAAGCAATCAGTAAAGGAGTAATTGATGTGCGTGATCTTCTTTATTTCTTAAGCTTTATTGTCGCTTGGCTGCTGGCCACGGCAGTGGTAATTGACTTGAAGAAGGCGGACTAAAGATGAGACGTTTAATGTATTCCAGTATTGGTCTAGTGCTGATTGCCATTGCTTTTGTTGGTTTTAATGTGCTGTCCAATGCAATGTTTAAAAACACGCAGATTGATTTTACTGAGCAAAAACTTTACACCTTGTCCAGCGGCACCAAGCAGTTACTCAGTGAGCTGCAAGAGCCGATCAGTTTGCAGTACTTCTATTCCGATAAGGCCACGCGCGATGTGCCCATGTTGCGTAACTATGCCCAGCGCGTTGAGGAACTGCTGGATGCCTATGTGCGCATGGCCGATGGTAAGTTACGTTTAGAAGTGATTGATCCAGAAGCTTTTTCTGCCGATGAAGACCGCGCTGCAGCGTTAGGTTTACAAGCGGTGCCGCTCGAACAAGACGGTGCCCAGTTGTACTTTGGCTTGGCTGCAGAAAATTCGCAGGGTGCACAGCAGATCATTCCGTTTTTCGCTTTAGATCAAGAAGAGCTATTAGAGTATGAGCTAAGCCGTTTAATCAGCAGTGTGGCGCAAGCTGAGCGCCCCGTGATTGGAGTGTTATCTGGATTGGCGCTCAACGGCGGCTTTAACCCGCAAGCGGGGCAGCCAATGCCGGCATGGACCATTCTTGAGGAAGTGCGTCAGCAGTTTGCCATTGAAAGCTTAAAAGATGATGTTGATCTGATCCCAGAGCACATCAAGACCCTGTGGTTGGTACACCCGAAAAACCTCAGTGCAGCCACTTTGTATGCCATCGATCAGTTCGTTTTACGTGGCGGCAAATTGCTGGCTTTCGTAGACCCCTACAGCGAAGCAGATACCAGTGCTGCTCTGCCCGGTGAATTGGCAGCCAATAAAGCTTCTGATTTACCTGAGCTGTTTAAGTCTTGGGGGCTGCGCATGGTGCCGGAGCAAGTGGTGGGCGATGGTGTTTATGCCATGTCGGTGGGTGTCGGTGCACAGCAGCGTGCAGTGCGTCACCCAGGTTGGTTGGCCTTGCCGAAAAAAGCCTTAGACAACAATGAAGTCATTACCTCGCAACTCAATGACATCACTTTAGCCACTGCCGGTATTTTAGAGCCCCTAGAGGGCGCGAAAACGCAATTTACCCCGCTACTGTACAGCTCTGAATATGCAATGCCTTTTAGCGCTCAGCGTTTTGCTTTGTTGCAAAATCCTGAAGAGTTATTGGCTGAGCTTGAGCCCACCGGTGAGCGCTATGTGTTGGCAGCGCGGATCAGTGGTCCAGCCACCACAGCCTTTGCTGACGGCATTGAAGGGCAGGCGCAGGGCTTACAAAGCGCGGATAATATCAATGTGATAGTGGTGGCTGATACCGATATGCTCAGTGATCGCATGTGGGTGCAGGTGCAAGACTTCTTTGGTCAGCGTCTGCCGCAACCTTGGGCCGATAATGGCAGCTTTACCATTAATGCTTTAGATAACCTCTCAGGCTCTGATGCGCTGATTAGCATTCGTTCGCGGGGTAATTTTAATCGTCCCTTTACGCTGGTGGATGATTTACAACGCAGTGCGCAAGAGCGTTTCCGTACAAAAGAGCAGGCGTTACAAGCGCGTCTCGCGGCTACCGAAGAGAAACTTTATGCTTTGCAGCAAGCCACTGATCCTGCAGAAGACTTAGAGTTTACCGCAGAGCAGCAAGAGGCTGTGCAGCAATTCTTAGCGGAGAAGTTACAGTTACGCAAGGAGTTACGTGAAGTCCGCTACCAACTCAATGCCGACATTGAGTCGCTGGGAACTAAACTGAAATTCTTTAATATGGCTGTAATGCCAATTTTGCTGACCTTTATGCTGATTATGTTTGCTTTGACGCGGCGTATTCGGCGGATGCATATGCCAGAAGATTAATCGCTAGGGCAAGACAAAAAAAGCCAGACCCGCAAAGAGTCTGGCTTTTTTGTCTTGAGTGCACGGGTTAAATGCGGAAGCTATCAACCAACTGTTTTAAACGCGAGGCTTGTAACTCTAGGTCGGTGCAGGCGCGCAATGTTGCGTTGAGGTTCTCGACACCTTCCTGGTTGAGGGTATTGATTTCGGTAATATCGATATTAATGGCTTCTACCACGGCAGTTTGCTCCTCGGTTGCGGTGGCTACCGACTGATTCATGCCGTCTATCTCTTCGATTTTTAGCGTGACTGAGCCGAGGCTGTCTCCGGCTTGGTTAGCGATAGTAACGCTGTCCTCACTGTGACGTTGGCTTTCAGTCATGGTGGTGACGGCATCACGTGAGCCGATTTGTAACTCTTCAATCATTTGTTGAATTTCTTGTGCCGAAGAGTGGGTGCGGTGAGCCAAGTTACGCACCTCGTCGGCGACCACGGCAAAACCACGCCCTGCTTCACCGGCACGTGCAGCTTCGATGGCAGCGTTCAGTGCCAGCAAATTGGTTTGTTGTGAGATGCCCTGGATCACTTCCAAGATTTGGCCAATATCAATGGTTTTACTGTTCAGCGTTTCGATGTTGCTGCAAGAGTTGCTGATTTTCTCTGATAAGGAGTTCATCGCTTGAATGGTTTGCCCTAAAACGCTGCGGCCATCTTCGGCTTGTAAACGCGCGCTGGAGGCATGGGTTGAGGCATCTGCGGCGTTGCACGCAATTTCTTGAGTTGCCGCTGCCAGCTCGTTAATGGCCGTGGCAACATTATGGGTGCGACTGGCTTGTTCATCGGAGTTCAGCATCGAGGCATTGGATGCGCTAGCCACTAGGCTGACGATCTCATGCACCAGCGCTGTAGCGGAAGAAACCTCGCTGATGGAGGTGTGAATGCGTTCGACAAACTGATTAAAGGAGCCCGCCAATTCGCCAAACTCATCATTGCTTTCAATTTCTAAGCGGCGGGTTAGGTCCCCTTCACCTTGGGCGATGTCTTGCATTGCACGCCCCATGGCGTGCAGTGGTCGCATCAACAAACGGATCAGTAAACTCAGCAAGATAATAATAATGATCAGGGTGGTTAGCGTGGCAATAATTGCTGAGGTGCGAAAGTCGCTGAGCATGGCATAGGCTTGATCTTTATCGACAGCCAGCCCTACATACCAGTCTACTGAGGGTAGGCCGTTGATGGGGGCAAAGGTGAGTATTTGCTGCGTACCCTTGAGTGATGTTTCGCTGAGCTGATGATTAATTGTTGGGGTGTTGGTTGGGTACAGCTCTTTGATCGATTTATTGACAGCATTATTGTCTGGGTGGACCAGCACTTTCCCGTCAGCACTGACTAAAAATGCATAGCCCATGCCATCAATTTTTATACTGTTGAGGGTTTTAGTTAAGGTGGCAAGGCTTAAATCACCACCGACTACACCGATGTATTGTGCTGGTGTAGCAATGGTAATAACCAACTGGTTGATAGAAACATCAGTGTAGGGGTCGGTTAGAGTGGTTTGATTAGCATTGTTTGCATCTGTATACCAAGGGCGACTGCGCGGGTCGTAATCTGCGGGGATGCTGTCTTCGGGGCGTGAAATGAATTCGCCGCTGCGTGTGCCTAGGTAGGTGTATAAAAAAGTATCGGCCAGCGCTTTTTGTTCAATCAAGCTAACTACACTGCTGGGTGAGCTGTTATTGGTAATGGATTGCGCGGTACTTTCCAGCAGTAAAATACGTCCAGACAGCCAATTGGCAATGTTGTCAGCGCTGAGACTACCAATTTCATGCAGGTAGTTTTCTAAGTCCTCTTGAATGGCATTGCGCTGCAAGTAATCGTTATAGAGGGAGAATAAGGAAAACGCGGCCACCACCAACAGTGACGCGGCAATAAGTATCTTATTACTGAATTTTAGATTCTTTAACATAATAAAAGTCCGGTGGGTAAGCGCGGCTGGGATGCACACAA
>JAAYTE010000115.1 GCA_012518175.1 Gammaproteobacteria bacterium
ACAAAGCTTTGCTTGCTGCGACGCACTTCACGCAGGGCGTACATGCCACCCGTTCCGGCACCGATAATCGCGACATCAACATTGAGTTGCTTAGTCATCTAAACCTCCACTTACGAACATTAGCCTTACGCTAGCACATAAGGGTGTGCCGGCCAGTAGAAACATAATACTTTATTACAAAGTATCAGAAGATGACCGCTACTGCTCAATAATCAATCCAGCGTCAGCTAAGGCATTTAACAACACAGCAATATCCTGACTGACTGCAGCCCTGGGTGCGTTGAAATAAGCCGCAATCACATCACTTAGCGCATCACCAGAGACTGGCTCTTGCTGCAACAGCTGCCAAGCAATCTTAGCGCTGGCATTGAGGCGGTGAAGCACGCCGCTGGCAGGATGAATCAAAAACAATTCTTCGCCAAGCGGGTAAACACTCACGCCACTGGCCGCGCGCCAAACATTGCCTAGAGCACACTCTGCTGCACCTTCTGCACGGGCCACAGGATGATCCAGTAAGCTAGCTGTGCGGTGCTTGTGTAACTGTGGGTTGTCTATCGCTTGAGCTAAATAGCGGGCACCCGCCAAGGGCTCGGAGTAACGTAACAACAGACAAGGAATACGCTGTATTAAGGGCAAAAGGCGCGCAAATAACGCCGCACTGGGTGTATCGCTGTCAGCAAAGTTCTGCCCAAGTAACTGCAGTAAACCTTCGCCCGGCGCTAACTCAATCAGTTCGGGTGCAGTAATCTGTGCACCGCGTTCAAGTAAAACAATGGCACCAATTGGACTGCTGTCATTGTAGCGCGCAAGAGCGTTCTCGGCAGGAATCACAAAGCGATAGCACTCATCCTCAGGGCCGGCGTGGCGCTCAACATAGTCGACAAACTCGGAAGAAAAACTGCTCGGTAATGGCATGCGCAAACGTGGGGCCACGCCCATGGCGACGCCTGCACCGGCCTCAGTTAAACCCAGCACGTCATCGCCAAAGACGCGATAGCCGGCTGCAGCAAAGGCCGCAGTTAAAGTGCTTTTACCGGCTTTACTGCTTTCAGGAAAGATAACCAACTGGCCGTTAATTTCGACACTGCCACAGTGCAGGCCCAATAATGCCGGCTCTGCATCTAAACGCCGACCAATTAACTCGCCAACTAAACTGCAGGCCACCGCGGCCGATGAGGGTAAATCAAACTCTTCTGGGTCGTCTCGCCAGCCTTGCCATAAACCTTGTTCATCACGATAAATATACATGTCCGGTGTTGGTCCTGCTGCGGGCTGCACAGTGAGCGGCCAACCGGGCATGGCTTGACTCAGCGCAGCAATGGCATCCGCTGCATTTTCAACACGGACACAGCGACCTATTATCGGCAAGCTAAGGTCGAACGCTGAGTTAGGCATTAGCGTCTTGGCGGTCCAAGAATGACATCTTCAAGAATCAACACCGGATCCTCCGAGTACTCACGAATCCGGCTGCGACGGCGACCATCATAGCCACTGGCACGCGAGTAACTGCCGCGGTAATAACTACCACGGTTATAACTGCCACGTTTTTTACGTCCTTCATGCCAGCCCCGCGCCTCAGCTTCGCCAACACTGAATAAGGTCGGCGCTACATAGGCGCTAGCAATGCCAACACCAAGCATGGTTAAGAGACGGCGGCGCTGCGGGCAAGGTTGTTCAGTGGCTGATACCTCAACGTCTAATGCTTTACTTTCTGTTTGATTATTATGATTGGTCATCTATGACTCCAAATTGTCGAGCTGTGCGCAGCAACATCGATAACATTGCGCTGGCACTTCTTAACTAGGGATTCTAGCTGCGCTCACCTGTCTACTGTATTAACAACAAACCATTAGCCCAATAGAGACAGCAGCAAAGTACGCGGGTTCCAACGCCCGCTACCAGGCTTTGCCGGCTATATCAGTAGCGAGCCAATCAGCTCAATCAGTCATCAGCAATCAATAATTTAGCTGCATCAACGCACCAGCAAACTGTATGTGCGCTGCCGCCTTACTGCGCAGCTGGCAAACTGCGGCAACGCACACAATAGACATAATCAAACATACGGGTAATGCCCACGGCTTTAAAGCGCCACTCTTCTTCAAGGATATCGCGCTCTGCGCTGCATTCCAGGGCAAAAGTATCCCCTAACAGCTGCTTAACCTGCTCCGGTGGCACCGCAAACGGTGGTCCTTTCATCTGTTCCTGGGGGTAATCCACCGTTAATAACAAACCCTTACAACCGCGCGGCATAATTTTACTGAGGTGCTCTGCATACTGTTTACGCAAATCATCTGGTAAAGCGATCAA
>JAAYTE010000116.1 GCA_012518175.1 Gammaproteobacteria bacterium
ATGATCGCTGAAATCAAAGATGACAGCGCCCCAGCAATGCCTGATATGGGCGGCATGGGTGGAATGGGCGGCATGATGTGATGCATTTAATGCATTAATATTTAGCTGTTCTAGCATCAAAAAAACGGCTACCAAGTGATTGGTAGCCGTTTTTTATTGGGCGGGATAAAAGGTCGGTTAACTTATAAAGGGTAGTCGGCCAGTTGGCGGGCAATGAGGATGCGCTGTACTTCACTGGTACCTTCATAAATCTGCGTAATGCGCGCATCACGGTAGTGACGCTCCACTGCATAGTCTTCTAAATAGCCATAACCGCCGTGCACTTGAATGGCCATGGAGCAGACTTTTTCTGCCATTTCTGAAGCGAAAAGCTTGGCTTGTGAAGCTTCGGATAAGCAGGGCAGGCCAGCAGTGCGCAAACGTGCAGCATAGAGAATCATATGCCGTGCCGCGTTAATTTGCGTGTGCATATCAGCCAGCATGTTGGCGATGCTTTGGTGTTCGGCAATCGGCTTACCAAATTGTA
This sequence comes from Gammaproteobacteria bacterium, assembly GCA_012518175.1. GTDB lineage: Bacteria > Pseudomonadota > Gammaproteobacteria > Pseudomonadales > Pseudomonadaceae > Denitrificimonas. The sequence continues at coordinate 527 of JAAYTE010000116.1, forward strand.
CGCGTTCGCGGGCATAAATCAGTGCAGCTTCAAAAGCAGCGCGGGCAATTCCCACCGCTTGTGCCGCGATACCTAAGCGCCCACCTTCTAAGCCAGACAGCGCTAAGGCTAAGCCTTTGCCGCGCGGACCGAGCATATTGGCTTTTGGAATACGGCAGTTAACCAAGCTAATTGCGCAGGTATCAGAAGCGCGTAAGCCCATTTTCTGCTCCATGCGTTCCACTTCAAAACCCGGTGTGTCTGTGGGTACTAAAAAGGCCGATAAGCCCTTTTTGCCCAACTCAGGATCGGTCACGGCAAAAACAATGGCCAGGCCTGCACGTTTGGCATTACTGATAAACTGCTTGCTGCCATTGAGTACCCAATGGTCGCCATCTTCCACTGCTTTAGTGCGCAGATTGTTGGCTTCGGAGCCCGCTTGTGGTTCGGTTAAGCAAAAACAGGCCAAGGTTTGCCCTGAAGCCAGTTGCGGAACCCACTCTTGCTTTTGTTCTTCAGTACCCCAGTTCAGAATAGGCGTGCAGCCCACTGAGTTATGAATGCTCATCACCGCGCCAGTGGCGGCGCAGCCTGCTGAGATTTCTTCTAAGGCAAGGGCGTAGCAAGTGTAATCGATGTAGGAGCCGCCCCATTCTTCGGGGACGACCATACCTAAAAAGCCCAGCTCACCCATTTGCTTGAGCATGTTCTCATCGAGCCAGCCGGCTTTTTCCCATTTTTCTGCGTTGGGGGCTAATTCGGTTTTGGCAAAGTCCCGCGCCATATCGCGGATCATGCGTTGTTCTTCGGACAGTTCGATATCATTCATGGTGAAATTCCTTTAATACACGCATTGGCTTAAATAGATTGCGCTTGGAAGCCAGCGAATAAATCATCCAGTTTGCCTTGCTCAAGCGCTTCGATGGTGGCTGGCTGCCATTGTGGGTTTTTGTCTTTATCAATGATCAGCGCGCGCACGCCTTCCATAAAGTCGCCTTTAGTAAACCACTGCGTACCCAGGTGGTACTCGAGGCGGAAACAGTCGGCTAATGACAGGTCTTTAGCACGGCGCAGCATGGTTAAGGTGGTGGCCATGGCGATGGGGGAGCGAGTACGTAGGGTGGCGATCAACTCTTCGCACCAAGGTTTAATGCTGTCATTGGTTTCGCTGGCTAACGAGGCGATAATCTCAGCCACTGAATCTTTACTGAAGTGTTGCTCGATGGCGGCGCGTACTGGGGCTAATTTGGAACCGCTGGCGCGCTTGCTGGCTAAGGTATTTAATAGGCTGCGAATGGCTTCTTGTGAGGAGTGACCCCATTGCATATTGTCTAAGCAGCGGTCCAGCTCGGAGATTTGCTCGGCATGTAAAAACCAATCCGCTAGACCTATTTGTAAGGCGTCCGCGGCGCCCACAGGGTTACCGCTGACGCCCATATAGGTGCCAATTTCGCTGGGTAGACGTGATAAAAAGTAGCTGCCGCCCACGTCCGGAAAAAAACCAATACTCACTTCAGGCATGCCTAAGCGGGCTTTTTCGGTGACGATACGAAAACTTGCACCTTGCACCAAACCCATACCACCGCCCAAGGTTAAGCCATCGATCAGAGCGATAACAGGCTTAGGGTAGGCATGAATGTATTGGTCGAGTGCATATTCTTCGCTAAAGAAGGTGTTGTTGAGGTCATTACCTTCTTTAGCATTGCTGTACAGCTCACGAATATCACCACCAGCACAAAACGCTTTGTCACCATTGGCGCGTAACACCACGGCCACGACATTCTCATCTGCAGCCCAAGCATGCAGCTGCTGCGCAATGCTGCGTACCATCTCTAGGTTGATGGCATTAAACGCGGCGACACGATTGAGCGTCAGGTGGCCGACATTATTACGAACCTCGGTCAGTACCAGTGCTTGATTATCGGGCATGGTTATTACTCCTTTAAATACAATTTAATAATGGCAGAGAAGTCGAGGTTGCCGTGGCCTTGCAAACTAAAGGCCTGATACAGCTGTTGCGCGGCAGCACCGAGCATAACCGGCTGCTTGGCTAAACGTGCTGCTTCAGTGGCGAGCCCTAAATCTTTGAGCATTAAATCACTGCCAAAGCCACCACTATACCCGCGACTGGCTGGAGCATTCTCTAAAACCTCTGGGTAGGGGTTGTTTATTTCTGAACTCCAGCAGCGCCCGCTGGAGGTGTTAATAATACCGGCCAGAACTTTAGCGTCCATGCCCAGAGACACGCCCAAAGCCATGGCTTCGGCGACTCCGACCATAGAAATACCGAGCAGCATATTGTTGGCGACTTTCGCCACTTGACCGTTACCGTTATCGCCGCAGTGGGTGATGTTTTTACCCATGGCTTGCAAGATCGGTCGGATTTTATCCACGTCGGCAGCCGCGCCGCCCACCATAAAGGTCAGAGTGGCTGCTTGTGCACCAGCGGTGCCGCCAGAAACCGGCGCATCGAGCATGCAGTGTCCAGCAGCTTGCGCGGCTTGCGCCACTTCGCGAGCGCTGTGCGGGTCAATGGTGGAGCAATCAATTAAATAAGTGGGCTTGCTCAGTTGGGCAATTAAGCCATCATCACCGAGGTAGACACCTTTCACGTGAGCTGCTGCGGGCAGCATACTGATTATTACATCAGGGGCTGCCGCCACTAAGTCAGCGACTGAATTGAATCCTTGTGCGCCTTGCTTGGCCAGCTCTGCAACCGCCGGTTGGGACAAGTCGAAAACGCTAAGTGAATGACCTGCCTTAACCAGGTTGCTGGCCATGGGGCCGCCCATATTACCGAGGCCTAAAAATCCGATATGCATGGTTGATCTCCGCTTCTTATGATTATTGCGCGTGTCGAGGCTAAATAAATTTATAAATATTGTGCTGTTGCAGTTAAGGCTGCCCGCCTGAATTAAGATCCAGGCAGGCGAGCGTCTTACTTTAAGCTGATGGTGGTATTGAGCGCGCCGACTTCTTCGTCTTCTTCAAACCAGCGTGCGGTAACCGTTTTAGTCTGGGTGTAGAACTGCACCACTTGCTTGCCGTATGGACCTAAATCACCCAACTTAGACGCACGTGAACCGGTGAAGGAGAACATTGGTACTGGTACCGGGATGGGTACGTTAATGCCCACTTGGCCCACATCAATGTCTTCTTGGAAGCGGCGGGCAGTGGCGCCAGAACGGGTGAAGATGGCCGTGCCGTTACCGTTTGGATTGGCGTTCACCAGCTCAATGGCTTGCTCAATATTGTCGGCATGCATTACGCAGAGCACTGGGCCAAAAATCTCTTCTTGGTAAATACGCATTGAAGTATCGACGCCAGAGAACAGAGTTGGGCCAACAAAATTGCCGTTTTCAAAACCAGGTACTGTTGGGTTGCGGCCATCGAGATCCAGTGTGGCCCCTTCGCTGACACCGCTATCAATCAGCTCAGTGATGCGCGCTAAAGCTTGCTTGGAAATCACTGGACCAACATCGGTGCCCGCTTGGCAGCCGGCGTTTACTTTCAGGGTTTTCGCCTTTGCGACTA
>JAAYTE010000001.1 GCA_012518175.1 Gammaproteobacteria bacterium
GTGTCGGAGCGCCCCAAGGTAATGGCAGGGAGATTCGGTAAGTCTATTTTTAGCACGGCCAAGTCGGTTTCTGGATCACTGCCGATCACACGCGCTAAGGTTTCGCGGCCATCTTTAAGTGCGACAATGATTTGATCGGCACCAGCAATGACGTGATTGTTCGTCAGCAGGTAGCCTTCTTTGCTCATGATAACCGCAGAACCCAGACTGGATTCCATGCGCTTTTGTTGCGGTAAATTGTCACCAAAGAAGCGCCGAAACGCTGGATCGCTGTATAAAGGCTGGATGGGTTTGCTCACCACTTTGGCGGTATACAGGTTAGCCACCGCAGGCGAAGCTTTGCTAACTGCGCTAGCATAGGACGCCGGCCCAACGCCGTTGCTGGTATACAGCGGTGCTTGCTGTAAATTAAGCCCGGCATTGGGTAAACCAACCCATTGCGGGTAACGCTGGATCAAGATCAGCGCAACCAATAAACCCACCAATAGTGGCCAGCCATAATTTTTAAAAAGCTGCGGCATAGAACATTCCTGAAGCAATCACTCGGGTAAAAATACAAGCATCTAACCAGCGGATGTGTTTATTACGATTCACAGCATTCTCTATTGTGTGTCTTGCTTTCGCCGCTGAGGCTGCATAGATTTTGCTAATAGTTCGCATTATAGAGTGCTCGCACAGATTAAAGCAGCGCCCATTCACATTAAGGAACACATTATGTCAGTTGCACGTCATCTTTTAATCCAAACTCTGGAAAACTTTTTAAATGTCAGCGCGATCAGTGACTATTGCCCGAACGGTTTGCAAGTGGAAGGCAAGGCGCAGATTAAGCGTATTGTCAGTGGTGTGACTGCCAGCCAAGCTTTGATTGATGCGGCCATTGAGCTTGAAGCCGACGCAATTTTAGTGCACCACGGTTATTTTTGGAAAGGTGAAGATCAGCGCGTGATTGGTATGAAGCAGCGCCGCATTAAAGCCTTGCTGGCCAATGATATCAACCTATTGGCTTACCACCTGCCTTTGGATGTGCATCCTGAGGTGGGCAATAATGTGCAGCTTGCGCAGCGTTTGGGGCTGACGGTGACTGGGCCTTTAGAGCCGGATAACCCGCGCAATGTGGGTTTGCTGGGTGAGCTGGCAGCCCCGCTGTCTGCCGCTGAGTTTGCTGCGCGGATTGAGTCTGCGCTGGATCGCGCGCCTTTGGTTATTGATCATCAGCGCCCGATTCAGCGGGTGGCTTGGTGTACCGGTGCGGCGCAAGGTTATATCGAGCACGCGATTGCGGCTGGGGCCGATGCTTTTATTACTGGCGAGGTGTCGGAGCGCACTTTCCATGAGGCACAGGAGAATAACATCAGTTTCTTCGCCGCCGGCCACCACGCCACCGAACGCTACGGCGTACAAGCCCTAGGCGCATGGCTCGCCGAGCGCTTTGGCATCGAGCACCAGTATGTGGAGTGTGATAATCCAGTGTGATAGCTAGCTTGGTCTCTACCGCACCGTGCAAAGGCTCTGAGAGTGAGACTTACTCGGTAATGCAGGCCATAAAGATGATCAATCAGTACTTCGCAGTTGGGGTGACGAGCGTAGCCATGGATGGCGCAGCGCCGGAGTTGAACCCCGGACGGGTTCATCGACGGAAAACCCCAATTGCGAAGTACGATAAGCACATAACTCCCACCAAAAGGCCCAACTGCTAAGCACGGTAGACACATAACTGCCTTCCGCATGTCGCTAATATTTACAGACGCTCCCGCGCTTTACGATAAACCTCGTTGCGCTCACGCTTACCTACCGCCACCACTGTGATAACCAGCGTCTGATCCAAAACCTGATA
>JAAYTE010000117.1 GCA_012518175.1 Gammaproteobacteria bacterium
CGAGCAACCCTATAATCAAGTGTCTTTGCGCGCCGAAGCCCAACAGGAAGTCGCGCACGATCAAATGCAAGTCATCCTCTACACCGAGGCTCAGGATACTGACCCTGCCCGCCTCGCTGAAACAGTAACCCAAGCGTTAAATCAGGCGGTTGCAAAGGCCCGCCAGCAAGCGCACGTTAATGTAAAACTGGGGAACCGCAGCAGCCACCCTGTGCATGACAGTAAAGGCCAAAAAATCACTGCTTGGCGCGAACGTGCAGAACTACGCTTAGAAAGCACGGACTTCTCCGAGCTATCAGCACTCACTGGCGAACTGTTAAAAACATTAAAAATGGCCAACATGCAATTTAGCATTGCCCCAAAAACACGAATCAGCAGCGAAGACCAACTGCTCCAAGAAGCCATTAGCGCATTCCAAAACCGCGCTCAACTAATCACTACAGCCTTAGGCGGCAGCAGCTATAAAATAGTGAGTTTAAACTTAAACAGTAATGGTTTTTCACGCCCACCAATGTATGCGCGCTCAGCTAAAATGCTCTCGGCATCAATGTCTGACGAAGCAGCTGTGATACCTGAAATAGAAGCCGGTAGCAGTCAAGTGAGCATCATTGCTGATGGCATTATTGAGGTTTCTCGCCCTTAAAACAGAGTAGTTTAGACAGCACTGGGCATACTCCTAGCGCTGCCTGGACCGCGACAATTGAAGAACGAGAGTTGCTCTAGACGTATAGCCAAACAACATTAATAAGAATAATTCGCACTACTGTTTACATTTCAAATGAGAATCGTTAGCATGCTCGACATTCTTATTTGGAGTCTGTTATGCGCATCCCATTCACGTATTCACTTCTAGCCTGCTCGGTACTCGCCAGCAGCACTGCTTTTGCCAATCCTACCCCTGCCCAATTGGATCCAACGGTAGTCACTGCCTCTGGTTTTGAACAAAAAATCACTGATGCGCCAGCCAGTATTTCCGTGGTGAGCAACGCTGATCTGCAGAAAAAACGCTACAGCAACCTTGCCCAAGCTTTAGAAGATGTGGAAGGTATTGATATCAAGCAAGGCACTGGTAAAACCGGTGGCTTAAATATCAGCATTCGTGGGATGCCCAGTGACTATACGCTCATTCTGATTGATGGCCGCCGACAAAATCCTGCGGGTAACGTAACGCCGAACGGCTTTAACGAAACCTCAACCAGCTTTATGCCGCCCATGTCGGCCATTGAGCGCATTGAAGTGATCCGTGGCCCTATGTCGACGCTCTATGGCTCTGACGCCATGGGCGGGGTGATCAACATCATCACCAAGAAAGTTGCCAGCGAGTGGTCCGGTAGCATCAGCACTGATTACACCTACCAAGAAGAGCGTGACTTTGGTGACACCGGCGGCACCAGCTTTTATGCCAGCGGCCCGCTTGTGGATGGTTTGCTGGGCATGAACGTGCGCGGTAGTTTTTTTGATCGGCAAAAATCCGACCTTACCTATGGCAGCGGAATTGATGTCAGCAAGCGTGGGCCTTCTCCAGTTGACGGGCAAAACTTCAACCTGGGTACGCGACTTAACTTCACCCCCAATGATGACCATGATTTTGCCATCGACTTTGAAAAAGGGCGACAACGCTACAATAATGATGAGTGTCAGCTCGGTACCTTAGATGGACAAAATAGAGCCTGCACAAAAGCAACAAATGATGCTAACGGTTATAGCGATGAGCAGAAGTTTGAACGTAACCAATATGCCTTTACCCATACCGGCCGTTTTGCCTTAGGTACTTTAGACAGTGCTATTACTTACAATATGACCGAAACCCTCGGGCGGACAATTCCCGGCACCATAGGCTCAGCCTACACTGGGTTTCCAGATATAGTTGGTGGCGATAAGCGCAAGTTAAAATCCAAAGACCTTGTTGTCGATACTAAGTTTGTTGCCCCTATTACTGAAAACAATATAACCACCATTGGTGGCCAGTACACCGACTCCAAACTCGAAGACGGCATTGCTACAGACAGATTTCAACAAGAGTCAGCGGCAGTTTTTGCTGAAAACGAATGGCATATGACTGAAGACCTTGCCCTAACTTTAGGTGGCCGTTATGACCGTCACCAAGCGTTTGGTGGGCACTTTAGCCCCCGTGCTTATTTAGTCTGGAACACTACCGACAACTGGACTTTAAAAGGGGGCGTGAGTAAAGGCTATAAAACACCCGATCTTAATGATTTACACAATGGAATTAATGGTATCACCGGTCAAGGCACGATAATAACCATTGGTAGCCCCAACTTAAAACCAGAGAAAAGCACCAGCACCGAACTGGCCGCTTACTATGATAACTTGGCCAACTTTAACGCCAACGTCACCCTCTTCCACAATAAATTTAAAGACAAGATCTCTAATGGCGATCCTATCATCAGCCCTCTCTGCTCAATTAATAGCAACGGCGAATGCTCACAAAAAATCAACGTCGATAATGCTGTCACCCAAGGTGTGGAGATGGCTGCCCAATGGTATTTCACCGATGACTGGAGCATTAAAGGTAACTACACCTATACCGACAGCGAACAAAAAAGCGGTAAAAACAAAGGTGCGCAGCTGACCAATACGCCACGTCATTTAGCTAACACCAGCTTAAACTGGGAAGCCAGTGACAAGCTTAAGCTCTGGTTAAATGCGGAGTACCG
>JAAYTE010000118.1 GCA_012518175.1 Gammaproteobacteria bacterium
TGATATCTTGACTGAGGGCGAGATGGTTGACGTGCTGGTACTGGACGTAGACAACCGTGGCCGGATCAAGCTGTCGATCAAAGACGTTGCTAAAGCCAAAGCTGAGCAAGCAGAACAAGCGTAAGTTGGTTGAGTTGGAAAAAGCCGCCTAGTGCGGCTTTTTTTATTGGAAAAATAAATGTTTAAAGCAATTTGGCAGCCTAGCTCGTTGCCCAAGACGATGCCTGGCCGACTAGCTGCTGGTTAGACGCTCGCGCGTAGCGGCTAAAGCTTAAATACTTGTGTGCAATCGCCCATCGTGGCGCGATGCACGTTAAACTACACCCTTTATTTTTAGCGCCGCACTGTTTAGGCCAGGCTGCATGTCTTCTGCAGTCATGCTGGTTATACTGTGCTGGCGTTGCTGCGCTGGTTTTTAAGTGACGAGCAATAACTTCTTCTTCTCCAAGGATCTATATGTTAGATATCTCTCTTACGAAAATTGCTTTAAGTGCGGTGACTTTGCTTTTTGTTATTGCGCTGGGATGGTTACTGCTCACTCTGTTTGCGAAAAAAACAGATATGCGAGTGCCGCGGCCGTTGCTGACTATGTTGCAGGTGGCGGCGATATCCAGTGTGGTGTTTATGCTGGCTTCAGTGCCAAGCATTGTTGCGCGTATTGTTAATCCTGAGATTTTGCCGTTTATCATGCCGTACACCGCTGCATTATTGGCGGTTAGCTTTATTGCGTTTATTTTGAAGTTGGAATCAACGCGCGGCGGTCGTGCGCAAGCGGCGGTGGCATTCTTTTATGCGGCAACAATTAGCCTGGGTTTATTGCTTGTCCAGTTTGTTTTGCCAGAGATTTTTATTGGCGCTTAAGAAATGAGGGTACGAGTTGGCGCTTTTTTTGGGGGTATGATAAACCCCCAGAAAGCAAAAAGCCCCATGGTTAGGGGCTTTGAGCTGTATAATTGGTGCCCAGAAGAAGACTCGAACTTCCACGCCCTTGCGGGCACTAGCACCTGAAGCTAGCGTGTCTACCAATTCCACCACCTGGGCATTGAAAGCCATGCATCTGCATAGTTTCCGTGGTACAACGTCAATTACATTGCGTTGTGGTCGCGAACTATACGGCCGATAAAAGATCTTGTAAACCCCTATTGGGTAAAAAATCTGTTAAATTAGACAGGTAATTCGGTGCAGTGAACAATTATTCACTTCACTCTCTATTTTTAAAAAGTAAGGTAATTTAATTTGATAGCCGATTGGCAATCCCTCGACCCAGAGGCCGCTCGTGAAGCGGAAAAATATGACAACCCAATTCCAAGCCGTGAATTGATTTTACAGCACCTAGCTGAGCGTGGAGCACCTGCTACCCGTGAACAGTTGGCGGTTGAATTTGCATTAACCTCGGAAGAGGATCTTGAAGCATTGCGTCGTCGCTTACGTGCGATGGAGCGTGATGCGCAAGTGGTGTATACCCGCCGCGGTGCTTATGCACCTGTGGATAAGCTAGACCTAGTGGTGGGCCGCGTCAGTGGTCACCGTGATGGTTTTGGTTTTTTAATCCCTGACGATGGCGGCGATGATTTATTTTTAAGCCCCACGCAAATGCGTTTAGTCTTTGATGGCGACCGTGTTTTAGGGCGTGTTGTAGGTTTTGATAAGCGTGGCCGCCGTGAAGGTGCCATTGCTGAAGTGGTGCTGCGTGCCCACGAATCTATTGTAGGGCGCTATAACGAAGAAAATGGCATTGGCTTTGTCCTACCCGACAATAAAAAAATGCAGCAGGAAGTCTTGATCAGTCCGGGTCGTGCCGGTGGTGCGCAAGTGGGGCAGTTGGTTGAAGTGGCAATTACCCACTGGCCAACCGCACGTTTCCAAGCGCAGGGTAATATTGTCGAAGTGTTGGGCGACTATATGGCGCCGGGCATGGAAATTGAAGTGGCCCTGCGTAACTATGATATCCCCCACGTCTGGCCGGATGCTGTGGTTAAAGAAGCCAAGCGCTTTAAAGCTGAAGTGGAAGAAAAAGACAAAGAAAAGCGTGTGGATCTACGCCATTTGCCGTTTGTTACCATTGACGGCGCAGATGCTCGCGACTTTGATGATGCGGTGTATTGCGAACCGCGCAGCGGCAGTGCTGGTGATGTAGTTACCGGTGGTTGGCGTTTGTATGTGGCCATTGCCGATGTTTCGCACTATGTAAAAGTGGATTCTGCGCTGGATCATGAAGCACATTTACGTGGTAACTCAGTGTATTTCCCCGAGCGGGTGATTCCGATGTTGCCAGAGGAGCTATCCAACGGTCTGTGCTCGTTAAACCCGAATGTTGATCGTTTGGCGATGGTCTGTGAAATTGCTTTGGGTCACTCCGGGAAAATGATTGGCTACCAGTTTTATGAGGCCATCATTAATTCCCACGCCCGCTTAACTTACGACGTGGTCAGTGCCATGTTGGAGCGTCCGCGCAGCGCTGAAGGCAAACAGTATCTGACTGAATATGCTGCCGTTGCACCCCATGTAAAAGATCTTTACGCAGTGTACAAGGCGTTACAGAAGCAGCGTCACAACCGTGGTGCGATTGATTTCGAAACCCGCGAAACTCAGATTGTGTTTGGTGAAGACCGTAAAATTGCTGAGATTTTACCCACCGAGCGCAATGATGCACACAAACTGATTGAAGAGTGCATGTTGTGCGCCAACGTGGCCATGGCCAACTTTTTAGAAGATCATGATTTGCCCGGTCTGTACCGTGTGCACGATGGTCCGCCGGCAGAAAAGCTAGAGAAGTTGCGTGGTTTTTTAACTGAACTCGGTTTAACCCTGAATCGCGGTAAAGGCGATCCAACCCCCAAAGACTATTTGGCGCTGTTGGAAACTGTACGTGAACGTGCTGATTTTCAGTTGATTCAAACGGTAATGTTGCGCTCGTTAAGTCAAGCGGTGTACAGCCCTGATAATAACGGTCACTTTGGTCTGAACTATGAGGCCTACACGCACTTTACTTCACCGATTCGCCGCTATGCAGACTTGCTCAACCACCGTGCCATTCGCCATGTGATTCGTTCACGGCAGAAAACTGAGCATGTGCAGCGAGTTGGTGCGCGTAGCCTACCAAAAGCGCAAGTCTATCCTTATGATTTGCCAGAGCTCGAAGAGATTGGCGTCGAAGTATCCATGACCGAGCGCCGTGCGGATGAAGCCACCCGTGATGTGGTGACTTGGCTCAAGTGCGAGTTTATGTTGGATCGGGTTGGTGAAACCTTTGAGGGTGTGATTACCTCGGTGACAGGCTTTGGTATCTTCGTTGAGCTGGTTGATATTTATGTGGAAGGCTTGGTGCATGTCACTGCTTTGCCAGGTGATTATTACCAGTTTGATGCAGTGCATCACCGTTTAAGTGGTGAGCGCAGTGGACGCAGCTTCCGCCTTGGCGATACCGTCGAAGTGATAGTGGCGCGGGTTGATTTAGACGAGCGCAAAATTGATTTCGAAATGAGCTCGGCTGATGCGGATGTGGGCAAGCGTCCCCATGCTAAAGGCAAAACGGCCAGAGATGCGGCGAAAAAAGACAGTGCGAAAACTTCCGCAGCAGGCGCTAAAAAAGGTGCTGTAGATAAAGATGCTGCCGCGCCAAAAGGTAAAGCAAAAAGCAAAGTGCGTAAGCGCAAAGTCGTCAGCAAATCCACCAAGGCTGGGCATTATGAATGATTTAGAAAACGTTTATGGTGTGCATGCGGTTGAGGCTTTGTTGCGTCATCACCCGAAGCGGGTTAAACAGCTGCTTTTCGCGGATGGCCGCAGCGAGCCGCGGATGCAAGTGCTGCGCGATTTAGCTGCAGCCGAGCGGATTCAAATCAGTGCGATTAGCCGCCGCGAATTGGATGAGCAAATCGATGGCGTCCACCAAGGTGTTGTAGCCAAAGTCAGCCCCAGTCAGATCTGGGGCGAGCAAATGCTCGATGAATTGCTGGATCGCCTAGAAGTACCGCCATTGCTGTTGGTGCTGGATGGCGTGACCGATCCGCATAATCTAGGTGCATGCTTGCGTACCGCCGATGCCGCTGGTGTGCATGCAGTGATTATTCCTAAGGATAAGTCAGCCACCTTAAACGCCACTGTGCGCAAAGTTGCCTGTGGTGCTGCGGAAGTTGTCCCTTTGGTGGCTGTTACCAATCTGGTGCGCAGCCTGCAAAAATTGCAGCAGAAAGGTTTATGGGTGGTGGGAACTGCCGGTGAAGCCGAGCAAACCCTCTACCAGCAAGATATGACTGGACCACTGATTTTAGTAATGGGTGCTGAAGGGGCCGGTATGCGCCGTTTGACCCGTGAAACCTGTGACTTTTTAGTGAATTTGCCGATGCAGGGCAGTGTTAGCAGCCTTAACGTCTCGGTAGCCACTGGGGTGTGTCTGTTTGAAGCGCAGCGTCAGCGCTTGGCAATTAAATAGTTCTTTTACGCTAAATTGACCTTTTGCAAGACATACCTTGCTTAGCCGGGCGAGCTTCTTTAGAATATCGCCCCTTGCCCTGTGCGTACTGCTGTAATTGTGCGCCAGAGTAAAAATTTCATCCACTCCTTGTCTGACCGCAGAGTGCGGCAGACTACAACCCGTAAGGAGCATCTATGCGTCATTACGAAATAGTGTTCTTGGTCCACCCGGATCAAAGCGAACAAGTCGGCGGTATGGTTGAGCGTTACACCAAACTGATCGAAGAAGATGGTGGTAAAGTTCATCGTCAAGAAGACTGGGGTCGTCGTCAATTAGCTTACGCAATTGATGATATCCACAAAGCACACTACATTTTGCTCAACGTTGAGTGCAGCAGCAAAGCTTTAGCAGAACTGGAAGACAGTTTCCGCTACAACGATGCGGTATTGCGCAACTTGATCATCCGTCGCGATGAAGCGGTTACTGAACAGTCTGAGATGTTGAAGGCTGAAGAAAACCGTAGCGAACGTCGTGAGCGTCGTGAGCGTCCTGAAACTGCCGAAAGCACCGATGAAGAAGATGGTGACGACGACAGCGACAATGACGACAACGAAGTTGATGAGTAATCCTAGAGCTTAATTGAGGAGCCACTGTCATGGCACGTTTTTTCCGCCGCCGCAAATTCTGCCGTTTCACCGCTGAAGATGTAAAAGAAATCGATTACAAAGATTTAAATACATTGAAAGCCTATGTTTCAGAAACAGGCAAAATTGTACCAAGCCGTATTACTGGCACTAAAGCTAAATATCAGCGCCAATTGTCTACTGCAATCAAACGCGCACGCTTTTTAGCTCTGCTGCCCTACACCGACAGTCACAACAATTGATTTTTGGCTGTACCGTTTAAATGGATAGGTTAGTGCATGCGTATACTCGCTGAATTTATAATGCGTGGGCGTATGCAAGCCATCATTGTGATGGTTTTAGCAATGGCGTTGCCAATGATGTTTTGGCTAGGCGCTGCTGCTGCAAGTTTAGTACTGCTCAGACGCGGCCTAAATGATGCATTCAGTGTTATCGTTTGGGCATTGTTACCTGCTGTGGTATGGGCTTTTTATGATGACCCGCGGCCTATTTTGGCGTTGCTTGGGGCATTAGCAATAGCACATATACTGCGCGTAACTGGGTCTTGGGCGAAAGCCTTGCTTGCAAGTCTTTTGCTCGGAGTGTTTTTTGCCTGGATGTTAGGAGCGGCCTTTGCGCAACCCCTAGCAGCTTTAGCTGAAGAGCTAAATACCATGGCCCCAAAAATGCTCGCAGGGCTTTACGAGCAGTTATCTGCTGAAGATAAACTGCAGTTACAAGGTTTAATTATTCCGGTATTAACTGGATTGATGGCCTCAGTGTTACAGCTGTTATGCATACTGAGTGTGGTGCTTGCGCGTTACTGGCAGGCAGCTTTATACAACCCAGGTGGTTTCGGGCAAGAGTTTCGAGCTTTGCGCCTACCTGCGGTGATCATGTTCCCCCTAGTGTTTGGTATGTTGTTTGCGCCAAGTCTCGGGATACAGGCTGCAGTTTTAACGCCTTTGTGCAGTGTGCCATTGATGTTTGCAGGTTTAGCCGTTGTACATGGATTGGTTGCCAAATACCGTTCCGGTAACTTTTGGTTGATCGGTTTGTATATAGGTATAGTGCTGTTTACGCAGCTGATTTATCCGTTTTTAGTGGTATTGGCTATCGTCGATAGTGTTTTTGATTTTCGTGGCTTAAAGCAGCAAAAAAATGATGCTTAATGTCGCGAACGGTGAACGTTGAAATTCAAGAGGTGAGACTCAAATGGAAGTCATCCTGCTAGAAAAAGTCGCAAACCTGGGCGACCTGGGCGACAAAGTAAATGTTAAGGCTGGATACGGCCGTAACTTTTTATTACCGCAACGCAAAGCAACGGCTGCAACTGCAGAAAACGTTGCAGCTTTTGAAGCGCGTCGTGCAGAGCTTGAAAAAGCCGCTGCCGAGAAGCGTGCAGAAGCAGAAGCACGTGCTGCTCAATTGTCTGAGTTGGAAGTGACTATCACTGCTAACACAGGTGAAGAAGGCAAGTTATTCGGTTCTATCGGTACTCACGATATTGCTGATGCACTGACTGCTTCAGGCGTTGAAGTGAACAGAAGTGAAGTACGCTTGCCGTACGGCACCATTCGTCAAACTGGCGAATACGACGTTACTGTGAATTTACACACTGACGTTGAAGCTACGGTCAAATTGATTGTAGTTGCAGGCTAATCGCCCTATCGGTTAACGCAAGTTAGCTGATGGTACAAAAGGCACGTTATCTGTATAGATGCGTGCCTTTTGTTGTTTAATAGCCCTATTTATATCAAGCTTTTGTGACACACGGGTACATTGTATGAGCGAAATAGACGCCCCCCAGCAGTATGATTTAGAAACTTCAGCCCTTAAGGTGCCGCCGCATTCAGTTGAGGCAGAGCAGTCGGTGCTGGGTGGATTGATGCTGGACAACAATGCCTGGGAGCGCATTCTTGATCAGGTTTCCGATGGTGATTTTTATCGCCATGACCACCGCCTGATCTTTCGTGCAGTGGCACGTTTAGCCGAACGTAACGCCCCCTTCGACGTGGTGACTTTGTCTGAGCAATTGGATCAAGAAGGCCAGCTCAGCCAGGTGGGTGGTTTGGCGTATTTAGGTGAGTTGGCAAAAAACACCCCATCCGTAGCCAATATTAAAGCCTATGCACAGATTATTCGTGAGCGCGCGACGTTACGTCAGCTGATCAGTATCAGTAATGATATTGCCGACAGCGCTTACGCACCGCAAGGTAAAAGCGGGGATGAAATTCTGGATGAAGCCGAGCGGCGGATTTTCCAGATTGCCGAAGCACGGCCCTCTACTGGTGGCCCAGTTGGGCTAACTGACTTGTTGGCTAACGTCATTGATACCATTGATACGTTATTTAACAGTGATGAAGCGATTACAGGTTTATCCACCGGCTTTACTGACTTGGATGAGAAAACCAGTGGTCTACAGCCAGCCGATTTGATTATTGTCGCTGGCCGGCCGTCCATGGGTAAAACCACCTTTGCGATGAACTTGGTTGAGAATGCCTTGATGCGTTCGGAGAAAACCATTTTAGTCTTCTCCCTAGAGATGCCAGCTGAATCCTTGGTGATGCGAATGATTTCCTCGTTGGGGCGTATTGACCAGACTAAAGTGCGTTCTGGGCGTTTAGATGAAGATGACTGGCCGCGTCTCACCTCGGCGGTGAACTTACTGCAAGAGCGTAAATTGTTTATTGATGACTCAGCCGGTATTAGCCCTTCAGAAATGCGCGCCCGGACACGCCGCGTGGCCCGTGAGCACGGTGACATTGGCTTAATCATGGTGGACTACTTGCAGTTGATGCAGGTGGGCGGCAGTGCAGGGGAAAACCGCACCAATGAGATTTCTGAAATCTCGCGCTCATTAAAAGCTTTAGCCAAAGAATTTGATTGCCCAGTGGTGGCGCTATCACAGCTGAACCGCTCGCTGGAGCAGCGGCCCAATAAACGACCAATTAACTCTGACTTGCGTGAGTCGGGGGCCATTGAGCAGGATGCGGACGTGATTATGTTCGTCTACCGGGATGAGGTGTATCACCCGGAGACTGAATATAAAGGCGTGGCTGAAGTTATTTTGGGTAAGCAGCGTAACGGGCCCATTGGTACTGTGCGGTTAGCTTTCCAAGGTAAGTACACACGCTTTGATAATCTGGCCCCGGGCAGTTATCAGTTTGATGATGATTGATGCTTTAGCTTAGCCAGCCAGTCTTAGCTACACACCTAATCACCACGCCAGCCGCAACTGTATGGAGCTGGCGTGGTTGTTTTTGTCCAATATAGCGCCACAGTTGGCTGGTTTGATGAACCCAGTGCTGAGCTGCTTGCCAGTGTTTGCTTAGCTGCGGCGAATCACCCAAATACCACTTAAGATCAAGAGTAAGCCAGCAATCTTGCCAAGGTTGATCGGTGCTTCTTTGTAGCCCACCCAGCCTTGGTTATCGAGAAATACCGCGCTGCTCAGTTGCCCTAAGAGCACCAGCGCCATAAACAATAATGCGCCAATGCGTGGCGCGACAAAGGCCGCGGTAAAGACAAAGAAAGCCCCAAGTAAGCCGCCGGCCCAGTGCCACCAGTGCAAGCTTCTTAGCGTAGTTAGGCTCACGGGGTCGCGTTGCCACAGGGCTAACAGCAATAAAGCTGCGGTGCCCACAAGAAAAGAAACAGTGGCGGCATTTAAGACACTGCTCACCTCTTTCGCCAGTAAACCGTTGATACCTGCCTGCAGCGGCATTAGAGCACCGGAAATAAACGCCATGGCCAGTAATGACCAATACACTTGCGGAGACATAACTCACTCAAACACGTCAATTAAGAGGCGTTATCTTGCCACAAAAATGCGCTGTTGATGGCGTTTTATGCCGGGGGGCACAGCTTACTGCGGTGGGAAGTGCTGTAAAATTTGTTGTGCTCGCTGACGAAACTTGGCTGCGCGTAACTCAGGATTGGTTTGTTGCTCAGGCAGCACCCAGCTATCGCTGCCGCGCCAGATCAGTTGTTGATTGCTGGCGTCGAGCAAGTCAATTTGCAGTTTTTGCGTTGTATAGGTGGTGTCATAGGTTTCGGTGCGCAAGCCTGGGCCCCAAATGGGTCCCCAGTAATTATTTTGGATGGTCTGGGTGCGTTGCTGCTGATTCTCAGTGATCAGCCAAGCGCGTACTTCAAATTGGGCTGCTTTGCTTTGTAGCAAGCCTTGTTGCGTTAACTGCTCACTAATAGCGTCGCGAATACGTTCTGCATCAAGGCTGCTATTGAGTGCTGCCGCGTTGGGCATAAACTGCACCGCTGGCTGCGCCCACTGCCAAGATTGCAGGGCGTGGAAGTCATAACCGGGCTGGTAATCAAGCTCAATCAGACGGTTGGATTGACAGGCAGTTAACACCAGCAGGCTCAGCAAGAGTAAGTAACGCATCATAATTGGGTCTCGCAAAAATAGAAAACAATCTGCTTTTCGTTCGGGTTTTGTCAGTGGCTCTGTTAGGATACTGCGCTGAAATTGACTTTCATTCTACCGCATCGTGCGGTTTTTTATTTGCCACTGGAGGCATCTATGTCTGAATTAGATCTGAGCACTGATGAAGCGCGCGTAAGTTATGGTATCGGTCGTCAAATGGGTGATCAGCTACGTCAAAACCCACCTCCTGGCATTAGTATTGATGCAGTTGTGAATGGTTTGCGTGCTGCGTTCAATGCTGAGCCTATGCTGGTTTCCGGTGAAGAGCTGAATGCTAGCTTCACTGTAATCCGTGAGCGTATGGAAGCTGAAGCAGAAGTAAAAGCTAAAGCCGCGGCAGCAGAGGGAATTGAGTTCCTAAAAGAGAACGCAAAAAAAGAAGGCGTTACCACTCTAGAGTCAGGCCTGCAGTATGAAGTGATCACCAGCGGTGATGGCGCTAAGCCGACCAGCCAGAGCACCGTGCGTACCCATTACCACGGCACCCTGATTGATGGCACTGTATTTGACAGCTCATACCAGCGCGGCGAGCCAGCTGAGTTCCCAGTTTCAGGCGTAATTGCTGGCTGGACCGAAGCTCTGCAGTTGATGAACTGTGGCAGCAAGTGGCGTTTATATGTACCGAGCGAGCTGGCTTATGCCGGTCAAGATGTCGGCAGCATTCCTGCGCACAGCACTTTAGTGTTTGATGTGGAACTGCTTGAGGTTGTCGCTTAACCCGCTACATCTGGTGTTGTGCTCAGGCGTGCAGTTTGGGCATAACACAATAAAAATAGCTGGCGTATCTGTTCTTTGATTACGCTTGGCTCTGGGCTATTTAGGTCGTGTATATCCAGAGCACCTTGTTCGCGTAAGTCTTCTAAATCTTCGCCCTGTACCTGCAAACAGACGTTGCCAGTTAAGCGATTAATAATGCGCAAGTAGGGTTGTGGGCGGTCGAGCCAAGCATCGATTAAATAGGTCATGGAATCTTTCCTTTGATCAGTTGAGTGCGTAATCGATAATAATTCTCGTTTGCGTTCGGCGCAAGAGTAATCATAAATTAAAGCGCTTGACTGCAATCAAGAGTGATTGGCTGGGCAGGCTGTATTGTTTTTAGCAACATAACAGCGAGGAACTTACGATGACGACCCAAGTGCATGCATTGATTAAAGAGTCACCTGAATTGGCTCAGGATTTACAGGACATGTGTGATGATGACGCCAATTTTGCTCGGCAGGCCGCTGAATTTGCTGTGCTGGCAGAGCGTTTAGCAGCGGTACAAGCCGGCAATGAAAGCTTAAGCGCTGAAGATCGGTTATTACTGGAGCAGCAGTGCAGTGCGCAGCAGGCCATTTTATTGCGCAAACTGACCCATCCAGCTGGCGGTTGCTGCGGTGGTTGCGGCGGTTAAAATAGCTGGTGCGTTGTCGCCAGAGGTGCAGTTGTTAGCGTGAGCTAGAGCTGCGCCTCTGTGGTTTGCATTTATATGATCACTGTATACAATGACAGTGTTTAGTAGTCGGTAGTTGCGAAGAGCTGCCAATAACAATGCAAGCTAGGGGGCACAGTATGGCCAAGGCCAAACGCATGTATGGCTGTACAGAGTGTGGGGCGACTTTTCCAAAGTGGGCAGGGCAGTGTGGCGCCTGTGGTACTTGGAATACCTTAATGGAAACCCTGATAGAAGAGCGCGTTGCCGAAAAAAGCGGTCGCGCCGGCTGGGCTGGTGATCAGGCTGAACTGAAAACCCTTGCGCAAGTCAGCGTTGAAAAGGTGCCACGTTTCTCGACCCAATCCAGCGAGCTTGATCGTGTACTTGGCGGTGGTTTAGTAGATGGCTCGGTGGTCTTGCTTGGCGGTGATCCAGGCATTGGTAAGTCCACAATTTTGCTACAGACGTTGTGCAATATGGCCGAAAGCATTTCAGCTTTATATGTGACCGGTGAAGAGTCGCAGCAGCAGGTGGCCATGCGCGCGCGGCGGTTAGAGTTACCGCAAGATAAGCTCAAAGTCATGACCGAAACCTGCATCGAAACAATTTTAGCTGTCGCGCGTCGGGAAAAGCCGCGGGTGATGGTGATTGACTCCATTCAAACCATCTTTACCGAACAGTTGCAGTCCGCTCCCGGTGGTGTGTCCCAGGTGCGTGAAAGTGCAGCTTTATTGGTGCGTTATGCGAAACAAAGCGGTACTGCGATTTTCTTAGTGGGCCACGTGACCAAAGAAGGCTCGCTGGCCGGGCCACGGGTATTGGAGCACATGGTTGATACCGTGCTGTATTTTGAAGGTGAGTCCGACGGTCGCTTGCGCATGTTGCGCGCAGTGAAAAACCGTTTTGGTGCAGTCAATGAGCTGGGCGTGTTTGGCATGACGGACCGTGGTTTAAAAGAAGTCTCCAACCCGTCAGCCATTTTTCTCAATCGCGCCCAAGAGGCAGTGTCCGGCAGTGTGGTGATGGCCACTTGGGAAGGCTCGCGGCCGATGCTGATTGAGGTGCAGGCCTTAGTGGATACCAGTCACTTGGGCAATCCGCGCCGCGTTACTGTGGGCTTGGATCAAAACCGTTTAGCCATGTTGCTGGCTGTATTGCACCGTCACGGCGGTATTCCCACCCATGATCAAGACGTGTTTTTGAACGTGGTCGGCGGCGTAAAGGTGCTGGAAACGGCATCCGACTTGGCGTTAATGGCAGCAATTATTTCCAGTTTGCGCAATCGCCCCCTGGAGCACGGGCTGTTGGTGTTTGGTGAAATTGGCTTGTCGGGGGAGATTCGCCCGGTGCCCAGTGGTCAAGAACGCCTCAAAGAAGCAGCCAAGCATGGCTTTAAACGGGCCATTGTGCCAAAAGCCAATGCGCCGCGAGAAACCCTCGCTGGCCTGCAAGTGATTGCGGTGACGCGCCTAGAAGAAGCCCTCGATGCCTTGTTTGATTAAAGCTGTTACAGCGCAATTATCAACATAATGTCGGATTGCCTGTTCGAGTCAGGGGTGAAGCGTTACAATGCGCTCCCTATAAAAGCCTAGGAGTTGCTCTGGTGTCTGTCGTCTTTGTCGCTGCCTCCAAATTACCTACCCCGTTTGCCGAATTTACCATGCACGGTTTCCTTGATGAGGAAACGGGAAAAGAACATTTGGCATTAACTTTAGGGGATGTTGCTGATGGCCAGCCGGTGCTGGGTCGTTTGCATTCTGAGTGTCTGACCGGTGATGCTTTATTTAGCTTGCGTTGCGATTGCGGTGCACAGCTGGAAGCTGCATTGCGCGCCATTGCTGCAGAAGGTCGCGGGATCTTGCTGTATTTACGCCAAGAAGGCCGTGGGATTGGTTTGCTCAATAAAATTCGCGCCTACAAACTGCAAGACAGTGGTGCCGATACCGTGGAAGCCAATGAGCAGTTGGGTTTTGCCGCAGACTTGCGCGACTATTCGATTTGTCAGCCGATGCTGGATCACTTAAATGTGCACTCATTGCAATTGATGACCAATAACCCGCGCAAAGTAAAAGCCATGCAAGGTTTTGGCGTTGAAGTTGCCCAGCGGGTGCCGCTGCAAGTTGGCCAAAACCCATATAACAAACTCTACTTAGCCACTAAAGCAGGCAAGTTGGGGCATTTATTAGGTCTTGAGCATCAAGCTGAGCAGAGTGAGCACGAGTCGTGAAGCCGCAAGAATCACGTCGTGTTTTGCGAGTGCTGTGGTGGTTGCAGCTGATTGTCGCGTTACTGCCAGTGTGGTTGTTTCCAGATAACGCGTTTGATTTAGGTGCGCAGCCTGAGTATTTCTCGCTGTTATTTTTTGCCGCTGCTTTATGCCTGTTGTTTTTAAACGTCAAACCTTTTCGCCGTTTTAAGCATGCGGTCATTGATTTGGGCAAGGTGTTAAATACCGAACAAGCCGCCGATGCTTGGCAGCACTTAATGCATGTGCGTTTGCGCGCGCTATGGTATGCCTGCCTTCCGGCCTGGGCTGCTGCAGTGGGCAAAACTGTCGGCCTTGAGTTGCCAGCAATATTCTTATTGGCTGTGGCTACGCCCATGCTGTTTTGGCTGTATCGGACGCCGCGACAGTTGGCATGATGGTTTTGCGTTTTGTTGTTCTGAGCTGTTTGAGCTTACTGAGCGCTTTCTGTCTACCGCTGCAGGCCGCCGAGCGGGTGATCAGTTTAGCGCCGTCGCTGACTGAAATGATGTTGGATTTACAGGCAGAAGATAAGCTTGTGGGAATTTTAGACGGTGGTGTGCGTCCTGCTGAGTTAGTCGATGTCCCATCGGTGGGCGGCTTTGCTCAGTTTGAGTTGGAAACACTGCTGAGTTTGCAGCCGGACTTGGTGCTGTATTGGCCGGGCAGCATCAGTGACATGCAGCTGAAACAGTTACGCCAGCTGCACATTCCTATATTTAATGCCTACGCACAGACCATGGATGAGCTGGCTGCACAGTTTGCCGAGCTGGGGCAGATGCTGGGTGCTGAGCAGCGTGGCAAGCAATTAACTGCTGAGCTGCAAGATAAACTGGCACAAATGCGGAGTCGCTACCAGCGCCCTGCAGCGCTACAGGTATTTTATCAGGTGTGGGATACGCCGATGTACACCTTGGGTGGCGCGCAAATTATCAGCGATGCACTGCGCGTCTGTGGTGCTGAAAATATGTATGCCGATCTGGCTTTACCCGCACCGCAAGTGAGTCTGGAATCGGTCATAGCGCGCAACCCAGAAGTGATTTTATTGGGTAGCGCGCGTCTAGCTAAAATGTGGGAAGCTTGGCCGGTGTTGCATGCGGTCGCCCGTGGGCAAGTCCTCGAAGTACCCGACCATGGTCTAGAGCGTCCCAGCCTGCAGATGTTTGACGCCCTTGAGCAGCTCTGTGAGCATCTTCTTGAGTTTGAATAAATAATCTACCCATCGCCGTTTTATAGTGGATATTATGACTTTTACCTATAGCGCCCGCAGTCGCGCAATTGAACCCTTTCATGTTATGGCGCTGTTGCAGCGAGCCAATGAGTTAGAAGCTGCAGGTCGAGACGTCATTCATTTGGAAATTGGTGAACCGGATTTCAATACCGCAGAGCCCATCATCCAGGCCGGTCAAGCTGCGCTGGCAAGTGGCCAAACCCGTTACACCGCTGCGCGCGGTTTGCCTGCACTGCGTGAAGCCATTGCAGGATTTTACGCCAGTCGCTACGGGCTCGATATCAGTCCCGAGCGCATTATGATTACGCCGGGCGGTTCGGGCGCGTTATTGCTCACCAGTGCGTTGCTGGTTGACCCAGGTAAACACTGGTTGCTGGCGGATCCGGGGTATCCTTGTAACCGCCATTTTTTACGCCTAGTTGAAGGTAATGCGCAGCTGGTACCAGTGGGGCCTGAGGTGAATTATCAGCTCACTGCAGACTTAGTTGCCCGCTACTGGGACCAAGACAGTGTTGGAGCCTTAGTTGCCTCACCGGCCAACCCAACCGGTACAGTGCTTAGCCGCGAAGAGTTGGCCGATTTGTCCACTGCTCTGCGTGAGCGAGGTGGGCATTTGGTGGTGGATGAGATTTACCATGGTTTGACCTACGGTATGGATGCCTCCAGTGTCTTGGAAGTGGACAACGATGCCTTTGTGCTCAATAGTTTCTCGAAATACTTTGGCATGACCGGCTGGCGCTTAGGCTGGCTGGTGGCGCCAGAATCAGCGATACCTGAGCTGGAAAAGCTCGCGCAAAATATTTATATCAGTGCTCCAACCTTGTCTCAGCATGCCGCCTTGGCGTGCTTTGAGGCCGACACCTTGGCTATTTTTGAGCAGCGCCGTGCTGAGTTTGCTCGGCGCCGTGATTACTTATTGCCGGCCTTGCGGGCGCTGGGTTTTAAGATTGAAGTGGAGCCGCAAGGGGCTTTTTATCTGTATGCGGATATCTCGGACTTTGGCGGTGATGCATTTGATTTTTGCCGGCATATCTTAGAGACCGAGTATGTCGCCATTACCCCGGGGGTTGATTTTGGCCGTTCACGGGCCGGTCAGCATGTGCGTTTTGCGTATACACAAAGTGTGCCGCGCTTAGAGCAAGCAGTGACGCGTATTGCCCGTGGCTTAGCAACATGGCAGGCCCAACATGCAATTTGATCCGCAGTTAGAAGAGGGGCGTTTAATCAAGCGCTATAAACGTTTTTTAGCCGATATTGAATGCAGTGATGGCAGCGTGATAACTGCTCACTGCGCCAATACCGGCTCGATGAAAAACTGCATGGCCGCAGGTGCGCGAGTTTGGTTCAGCCGCAATGACGATCCAAAGCGTAAGCTCAAAGCCAGTTGGGAGTTGGTAGAAACCCCCCATGGCCGCATCGCCTGTATCAATACTGGGCGCGCCAACCGCTTAGTGGAAGAGGCACTAGTCAA
>JAAYTE010000119.1 GCA_012518175.1 Gammaproteobacteria bacterium
CCACGGCGGTTATAACCGCTATACGTCGCCTCTTGATCAACTAAGGTTTGACAGGCAATGCACAGCTGCACACCGGGGATAGCCTCGCGGCGGCCTTGGGGAATTAGCTCATCGCAACTTTCACAAAACTCAGCACTTGGCCCTTGCGGCAGTTGCTGACGTGCCCGTTGCACAGCATCATCAATAGTACTGTCAATTTGTTCCTGTACGGCGCCATCATGCGCCCATCCGGTTGCCATAACAGCCTCCTTAGCACCTCAAAATGGTACTAATCAGGGGTACTTGCATCCTTAGCGAGCTGTTCTGCTTGAGCTTTTAATTCTGCTTGTTCAGCACGCCACAGATCCATTTCATCGTAATAGCCATCCCACACACAAGGTGAGCATTCGCTTTGACAGCATTCGTAGTCTTCTGGTGGTGTCGGTTTTTCACGCATTGCTATTCTATGCTCCCAGTAAAATAAATAAGCCACCTGAGTTTTACAGCCCAAGTGGCTTACTATTTTAACGCAATCGGCACATATTGGCAGCAGCCAGCTCAACGCGACTTATTTGCCGGCTAAGTAAGGCGCTAAGCGCTGTGCCATTTCCTCCGCTAAAGCTTGCAAAGCATTGAGGGGACGAATCATCACCTCAAACTCAACAATTTTACCCTCTGCATCAAAGCGAATCATATCGATGCCTTTTAACTGTTTACCCTTAACCTGTGCACTAAACTCCAACACCACATTTAAACCGTCATCGGTGGCCAGCTCACGCAAATAGGTGAAGTCAGTAAACACTTGCGCCACGGTATTTAAAATCAACGCCACCACTGGCGCGCCAGGGTAGGGCGTATGTGCCACAGGGGAGCGAAACACTGCGTCGCTGTGCAAAATGCTGGGCAATGTGGACAAGTCACCTTGCGCCACCATTTTGTGCCAATGGGCTAATGCTTGACTGACCGCCAGCGGCCGCTCAGTCGTTGCAACTGCGGTAGCTGTGTGTTCTGGCTGCGGATCACGCAACTGCGCCCGTAAGATTTTGCCCACCGGGGATTTGGGCAACTCATCACGAAACTCAATGTGCTTAGGCACCTTGTAGCCGGTTAAGTACTGGCGGCAATGTTCAATCACCGCTTCGGCGGTTAACTCAGGATTGCGCGAGCAAATATAAGCATGCACAGCCTCACCGGTATTTTTATCCGGCCGCCCGATCACCGCCACTTCCACCACATCCTGATGCTCGGCAATAATACCTTCTACTTCATTGGGGTAAACATTAAAGCCCGAGACGAGAATAATATCTTTTTTACGATCCACAATTTGCAAAAAGCCGCGCTCATCCATAATTGCCATATCACCGGTAAAGAACCAGCCATCGCGCATATTGGCTGCGGTTTCTTCTGGCTGATTTAAATATTCAGTGATCACGTGCGGGCCACGTACCGCGATTTCTCCAGCCTGTCCGGCAGGCAACTCTTGCCCTTGCTCATCAACAATGCGCACCTCGCATGCTGGCAGTGGCAGGCCAACATAACCCAACTGAACTTTATCGGTCGGCGGGTTTAGCGAGACAAAACAACTGGTTTCCGTAAGGCCATAACCCTCTAGAATCGGGCAAATACGCTTTTGCCACTGGGTTGCGGTACTCGGCCTTAATGCAGTGCCCCCTGATACCACATATTTTAAATGCAGCGGTTTTTGCGCAAACCATGGTTCAGCCAGCAAACCGGCATACAAGGTATCTACGCCAGTCATCCAGCCTATTTTAAACTGCTCAAAAGCGGGCTTAATATTACTCAATGGGCGCGGGTTAGGAACTAACACATTACAGCCGCCGAGCTTGTAAAACAGCAAAAAGTTAAAGTTAAAAGCAAAAATATGATAGAGCGGTAGAGCCGTAAGAATGATTTCACCGGGCTCCATTTTAATATCGTAAGCATTGACATAGGCCTGCGCCATTTCCAACACCGCCAATAAATTACTGTGGGTCAATGGTGCCCCTTTACTGCGCCCAGTGGTGCCACCGGTGTATTGATATAAAGCTACCGGATGCAGTTCGCGCTCTACTTGCGGCAGGTTTTCACCACTGCTCAGCGCCTCTGTGAAGGTATGGTACTGCACATCACCCAACTCTAAATTCACCCCAAGGTGCTGGCCAATAGCACTGGCAATGGGTTCTGGAAAAAAATCCCCCATGGAGGTAAGCACCAGTTGTAAGCCCGATACTTCAACAATAGGCTTGATGCTGTTAGCAAATAAATCAGCGGCAATCAGTAATTTGGCATTGCTGTCTTGAATCTGTAAAGCCACTTCTCGGGCAGTATACAGAGGGTTCATATTGGTCACGATCAGACCGGCCTTCCACGCGCCCAGCACCGCGATAGGGTAGTGCAAGCAGGTTGGCAACTGAATCGCCACCACATCACCACGCTGCAGACCCTGGGCAACGAGAAAACGGGAGAAAGCAGTGGACAGATCATCGATCTGCTTAAAGGTTAAGCTGTGCTTTAAACCATTGGGTAGCACCATACTGAAAGCATCGCTATCAGGGTATTGTTGCGCACCTTGCGCAGCGAACTGGGTCAGATTGCCAGCTAGCAGTTCAGGCGTAATTTCATAATGATGCAAACTGGCTGGATAGCTCTTCTCCCACGGATGTAATTCTCTCATTTTGACTCTCCCAAGCTCTTGTTATTATTGGTTTAAACGCGGTTAGCAACACCAGTTGACTGAGTGCTGCTGTTTTCTGTTGTGCTTAGCAGGCTACAATTGCATCTTAACACTGTCAAGATACCATCCAGTGTTAAGATAGCACTACTCTTGTTCCAGCCTGAAACTACGGAGATCGAGCATGGATTCAAAATCACAGAGCCCACGCAATAACTATCATGTGGGTAATTTATCAGCACAATTGCTTAGTGCTGCACGCACGATGCTGGAAGCAGTTGGCTCAACTAAGCTCTCTGTACGTGCGCTCTGTTCGGGGTTAGGCGTCACCCCGACCGCCGCTTATTATCACTTTAGCAATCGCACTGATCTGCTCGCCCAACTCGCCACGCAAGGTTACCTTGAGCTTGCACAAGTACTGGATAAAGAAGCTGCGGCACTGCCCATGGAAGATAAAATTCGCGGCTTTTGCTTAACCTACTTAAATTTTGCCCGTGATAATCCAGCCTTGTATCAGCTGATGTTTGGTCCTGAGCTCGCTCTAGAAAATATGCCAGACACTTTGCGCGAAGCCCGCCAGCTGGCTTTTTCTAAACTTGAAGAGATGGTTGCTGACCTGCTCAAACAACCGATAAATACCCCAGATGTCCGCGGTGCTGCGCTCGCGAGCTGGTCCTATATTCATGGGCTGACGGCATTATTGCAGCACAAGGTTCTACAACGCCCAGCTGAGGTGTCTGATCAACGTATTATAGAGCGTACTTTGCTAGGACTTGAGGTATTGTTTAAAGCCCATGCCGAATCCATTCGCTCAATGTAACTGCCGGCGAGCTAGGAGGTTAGATGCCCAGATCAGCGCCCCCCTTAATAGAGTTTGCTACCACACAAACGGATTTTGCCGCGATTTTAATTGCGCGCAGCCACAAAGGCGTTTGCACTATTTTATTGGGAGACAGTCCCACGCAACTGTATGCAGACTTACAACAACGCTTACCTAAGGCTCAACTGCTAGAGCAAGAGCAAGAGCACAGCTTGGCGCCATTGTTGAAAAACATTACTGACTTTTTAGACAAACCATTGACGCCATTGGACTTCACTCTGGATATTCAAGGCAGTGATTTTCAACAGAGTGTTTGGACAGTTTTACGCAGTATTCCAGTTGGGCAAACACTCAGCTATAGCGAAGTTGCCGAGCGCTTAGGCAAACCCAAAGCAGTACGTGCAGTGGCCAATGCCTGCGCGGCCAATCCACTGGCGTTAGTGATCCCTTGCCACCGTATTTTACGTGCTGATGGTGGGATTTCTGGCTACCGCTGGGGCGTCGA
>JAAYTE010000120.1 GCA_012518175.1 Gammaproteobacteria bacterium
GCTTTAGCGGGCCATGTGCATATGGGGGACTGGGCAATTTTGTCTGGCTTTACTCTAGTGCATCAGTATTGCCGCATTGGCGCTCACAGTTTTACCGCGATGGGCACTGCCGTGGGTAAAGATATTCCAGCCTTTATTACTGTGGCGGGTAACCCTGCAGTGGCGCGGAGCATGAACTTTGAGGGCATGCGTCGCCGTGGTTTTTCTGAAGAAACCATCCAGGCCTTGCGCCGTGCTTATAAAACCGTTTACCGCAAAAGTTTAACTGTAGACGAAGCGCTTGAAGCTTTGCTTGAGAGTGAAGCGCAGTTCCCCGAAGTTGCCCTGTTTTGTGAATCAATCCGCCAGTCATCACGAGGTATTACCCGCTAATGACTGAGGCAGAGCAGCACCCGCGGTTAAAAGTCGCTTTAGTCGCTGGCGAAGCGTCCGGTGATATTTTAGGTGCAGGCTTAATGCAAGCGCTGCGTGCTCAGCACCCGCACATCGAGTTCATCGGCGTCGGTGGACCACTGATGACGGCGCAAGGGCTGACCTCTTACTTTCCTATGGAACGCTTGGCGATTATGGGTTTGGTGGAAGTGTTAGGCCGATTGCCTGAGCTACTTGCAAAGCGTAAGCGCTTAATTGCCACTTTGCTGGAGCAGCAGCCGGATGTCTTCATTGGAATTGATGCCCCAGATTTTAATCTCAATATTGAATTAAAGCTGCGTGAGGCCGGGATTAAGACCGTGCATTATGTCAGCCCATCGGTTTGGGCGTGGCGGCAAAAGCGCGTGTTTAAGATCCGCAAAGCCTGCGATTTAATGCTGACGTTGTTGCCTTTTGAAGCGCAGTTTTATCAACAACACCAAGTACCAGTCTTATTTGTCGGGCATCCATTGGCTGACAGTATCGCCATGGACAATGATCCCTTACCTGCTCGCGAGCAGCTGGGCCTGCCGGCAACTGCACAAGTGGTCGCCTTATTGCCCGGTAGCCGCGGCGCTGAAGTGGCTAAACTGGGGGCGTTGTTTGTGGATACCGCACGCTACTTGTTGGCAGAAAAGCCGCATTTGCAGTTTGTTATTCCAGCCGCCAACCAAGCGCGCCGTGAGCAATTAGCCGCGCTGCTAGAGCCAATGCCTAACTTACCTATCAAAATTTTAGACGGTCAATCGCAAGCCGCCTTGCAAGCCTGTGATGCTGTATTGATTGCCTCGGGTACTGCCACTTTGGAAGCCATGCTATTTAAAAGACCCATGGTAGTGGCCTATAAGCTTGCTCCCGCCAGTCACTGGTTGTTAAAAAAATTGGTGAAAAGCCCTTATGTGGCCTTACCCAATTTATTGGCGGCAGAGATGCTGGTACCGGAATTTATTCAGGATGCAGCAACGCCTGAAGCCTTAGGCGAAGCCGTGCTAGCGCAGTTACGCGATGGCTCCTTGCAAGTACAGCGCTTTGCGGAGCTGCACGAGTCTTTACGCTGTGATGCCTCGCAGCGTGCGGCGCAGGGTGTGCTGCAACTGCTTGGATATGCCGATGCAACTTGAGTTACTGCAGCAAAATTATGCGGGCAAACGCATTGCTGGTGTTGATGAGGTTGGCCGTGGGCCTTTATGCGGGCCAGTGGTGACTGCCGCAGTAATTCTCGACCCGCAGCGTCCTATTCTTGGATTAAATGATTCAAAAAAGCTCACCGAGAAAAAGCGTGAAGCTTTATTTGTTGAGATCCAAGAAAAAGCTTTAGCGTGGTGCATTGCGCGCGCTGATGTGGAAGAAATTGATCGATTAAATATTTTACATGCCACCATGCTAGCCATGCAGCGTGCCGTCGCTGGCCTGTCGATTACCCCAGATTTAGCCTTGATTGATGGCAATCGTTGCCCACAATTGGCCATGCCCAGTGAGGCGGTGGTGCAAGGTGATGGTTTAGTCGCTGAGATTTCTGCGGCATCTATTTTGGCCAAGGTCAGCCGTGACCGGGAAATGGCAGAGCTGGATGCACAATATCCAGGTTATGGCATCGCGCGACACAAAGGTTACCCAACGCCGGCGCATTTAAAAGCGCTGCAAGAGTTGGGGCCAACAGCAATCTATCGCCGTTCATTTGCGCCGGTACGGCGCTTCTTCGAAGAAAGCTAAGCTAAAAGGCTGTCTGTGCTTGCGCTGAGCACTGGCTTGCGCAGCTTACCGAGCAATTTTTAGATCACGGGACTTGGTGTAAGCGTAACGGATCTTTTCGTACTCAAAAGGTGAGTTCAATTGACCGTAGCGCAGCTCAGTAATGTACCTTTGATCAATGATCTCTAAGCCGTAAATTTCTGGGTTGCGCCGACTTTCTTCGCCCATATTCAACCAGTTCACTGAAGTTTCTAAACTGAAGTCCGCAACTAGACCAGTGGTGTCACGCACATTGGATGGGCCTAAAAATGGCAGCATCAGGTAAGGGCCATTGGGTACACCGTAGTAGCCTAGGGTTTGGCCAAAATCTTCGTTATTCTTTTTTAAGCCCATTTTAGTCGCAGGGTCCCACAGGCCGCCCACACCCAATATGGTGTTGAATAAAATCCGTGCGGTGGTTTCCATCGCGCGCTGGCCTTTGAGTTGCAAGATGCTGTTGGCTAGGGTTGGAATCTCACCGAGATTACTAAAAAAGTTACTCACCCCTTTGCGGGCAAAGCTTGGGGTGACTTTGGTGTAGCCCTTGACCACAGGTAAAAACACCCACTGATCAAAACGGTAGTTGAAGTGATACACACGGCGGTTCCACTGCTCCAGCGGGTCACTGATATGCAGTGCATCAATGGTGGCGCGCTCAAACTCATGACGGTTTGGGTCAAGGTTAAACTCTATGCTTTGGAGTGGATTCTTAAAGCCATCCGCATCAATGTTTTCACTTTCAGCCCAGCTGGGCTGGCTCAAGGCTAACAGGACGACGCTGGTGCTGATCAAGGAGCCGAACAGAGGGTGTTTACTCATTGAAAAACTCCAATATATCAGCGGCATTTTCAATGTAAGCCAGGTTGCCTAAATGCCCACCGTAGGGGTATACCGTTAAGCGATCAGTAAAGGTGCGCCGCAAATAACCTAAATCCCCAGGGCCCAAAATGATGTCATTGGCGTTGTGCATCACGCTGATTTTTTTACTTTGTTGCAGGTAGTCCGTGAGGGCATACAAGCTACTGGCTTGAATGACTGTTTCCAAGTCTGAGCTGGCAGCGCTGACATCTGGGGTGATATTGGTCTTTTTGAAGTGGGTGCGCCAAAACGGTAGCAGTTGACGCTGAATATAACACTCAAAATCACACATCAAGGCTTTCTTGAAGTAGGGGGTCAAATTGGTGCCATCATTAATTTTTTTCTGGATGGGGGTAATGATGCCACGGCGATTAATTAAGTCTGAAGTGAAATTAATGTCTGCGGCGGCTAAGCGAAATGCACTGCCAATCAGCATCGCTAACTCATTGTCGTTGAGCTTGTCCGGTGAGTTTTGAAATTCAAATAAGACGGCTTCATTTAAGTCGAAACGGCCTTTGCGGCTAAAGAAGTGGCTGAGTTTATCCAGCATTAATTGATAAAAAGTGCGATTTTCTGTGCTGCTGACCACCTGTGCATGGGCGAGACTATCAAGGTTGCTCACTGAGGTGTAGAGATTGACCGGCGGGTTGATGAGCAGTACACGTTTAAAATTAAAGCGCTGCTCCTGTTCATCTAGATGGCTAACAAAAGCCGCCTGTAAACCGCCAAGGCTATAACCGGTGAGGTGCCAATCGGTAACCTCCAGGTTGCTTTGTTGCTTTTGTATGGCGCGCATTACGCTATATAAATCCACAGCATCTTGTGGCGAGTAACCGGGCGTGGCATAGGTGGATGCGCCCACCATAAAGTCATAAGCGGTGGGTGAGGAAATTAAGGCAACATGGTAGCCCGCACCGTAGAACAGACGCTTAATGTATTGCATGGTGCTGCTGGAGTAATTTGAGCCTGTACCGGCAATAACAAAGATCAAAGGTGCAGGGCCTGCTTGCTTAGCTAAGCGATAGCGAAAGGTTTTAACCGGCCAAAA
>JAAYTE010000121.1 GCA_012518175.1 Gammaproteobacteria bacterium
ACTGAAACTGAAACTGATATGCAGCCCGCAGCTGCAGAGTTGCCGCTAGCAACTTTAGAGTTAGCGGAACTCGCCGAGCCAGACACAGTAGACATTGAGCTTGAGCCGCTTAGCTTTGCCGCAGAAGCAGAAGCAGAAGCAGAAGCAGAGCTAGTACCTGTTGCTGGCGAGGTTTTTTCACTGGCTGAACTCGATGAGGAAATGGTTGATATTTTCCTGGAAGAGGCCATGGATCTGCTAGAAAGCGCGGGTGAATCTTTAGACGCTTGGTTGGCTGCGCCACAAAACAATACTGTGATGTCTGCATTGCTACGTGATCTGCATACCCTTAAGGGTGGGGCAGGCATGGCAGAAATCAAACCCATTGGCGACTTAGCCCATGAGCTTGAGTCGTTGTATGAAGGTCTACTGGATGGTCGTTATAGCCATAGCGATGAGCTAGGCGACTTGTTATTACGCAGTCATGATCGTTTGGCGGTTTTACTCGAGCAGTTACAAGCACGAGAAAACATGCAGCAACCCACTGCGTTAATTGCCAGTATGCAAGCGTTTCGCCGCGGTGACACTGTAGCACTTGAACAGGATGACGATGAAGCTGTTGCCAGCAGTCCTTTAGCGCCTAGCCTTGCAGAGGTTGCAGAGGTTGCAGAGGTTGCAGAGGTTGCAGAGGCTGCAGGCCTTGAGCAAATCCTCGACGAGCCTGCTGTTGACAGCACTTTGGCTCTATCTCTGAATGATGTAGAACCAGAACCAGAACCAGAACCAGAACCAGAACCAGAACCAGAACCAGAACCACTGGAGCTGGATGGCACTGAGTTGTTTGATGGTGACTTAAGCGCAGAAAGCATTGCCCTTGAACCTGTTGCTGAGGCCGCAGCAGAAGCGTCCTTACCAACACCAGCAGAAGATGCCGACGAGCAAGATTTACCTGATCCTGAGCTGGTGGATATCTTTCTGGAGGAAGGCTTTGAAATTATTGATAACGCCACCGCGGCGTTATTACGCTGGATCGCCAACACCGATAATGTTTTAGAGTTAGCCACCTTGCAGCGAGATTTGCATACGCTGAAAGGCGGTGCGCGCATGGCGGAAATTCATCAAATTGGTGACTTAGGCCACGAGCTAGAGTTTTTATACGAAGATCTAAGCGCAGGCAAACTCAAGGTGGGTGAACCTGTCTTTACTTTGTTGCAAGACTGCCATGACAGCCTCGCAATTATGCTGGAAGCCTTGCGTGATGAAACCGAGCTGCCGGATGGTCAAGACCTGATTGCGCGGATTAAACACATGCGCAGTGCGCTCAGCGCGCAACAAGAGATGCCTGACAGTATCCAGTTGCAAACGTCGCAAGCCGTACCTGCCGCTACCGAGCCGGCGCAGGATGATATCTCCAGTATCTTTATTGATGAGGCAGATGGACTCTTAGCTGAGCTGGGCGCAGCCTTGGCTGATTTAGCCAGTCCGGCTGCCAATGAGCAGTCGATTCAAGCTGGTTTGCGAGCTTTGAATACCTTAAAAGGCGGTGCCCGCTTAGCTGAAGCGCAGGCCATTGGCGATCTGAGCCAGCAGTTGGAAGGGCAGTTATTAACAGCGCAGCAGCAAGACCAGCCTTGGCCAGAAAGTACGTTGCAGTCGTTGCAAGGTATCTATGAGCAGCTGGTGACTGAAGTGAACGCTATTCGACAAACCCTGCCGGAAGACTTGGCTGGGGACTCTCAACCATCACCCGCTGCAGCTCTAGCCACAGCGCAACCCTTGCAGCTGGCAACGCCCATTGTTGCCGCCAGTGCAGTTGAGCATAAAGCCGTAGCGCAGCGCAGTTTGCCTTTTGTGGAGAAAGCTAAATTAGCTGCAGCAGAAGCCAGTGCCCAGCGCGCGCCACAAGAGCAGGTCCGGGTTCCCGCAGAGTTGCTAGAAGGACTGGTGAACCTGGCTGGGGAAACCTCAATTTTCCGTGGTCGTGTTGAGCAGCAAGTGAGCGACTTTGGTTTCACTTTGGGGGAAATGGAAGCCACCATCGACCGTGTTCGTGATCAGTTGCGCCGTCTCGATACAGAAACTCAAGCGCAAATTTTAAGTCGACACCAAGCCGACACAGAAAAGGCGGGTTATGAAGACTTTGACCCGCTAGAAATGGACCGCTACTCGCAGTTACAACAACTCTCGCGAGCATTGTTTGAGTCTTCTTCTGACTTGCTGGATCTAAAGGGTACTTTAGCGGCGCGTAACCGTGATGCGGAAACTCTGCTGCTGCAGCAAGCGCGGGTGAATACCGAGTTGCAAGAAGGCTTGATGCGCACTCACATGGTGCCATTTGAGCGCTTATTGCCGCGTTTGCGCCGAGTGGTGCGCCAAATTTCTGGTGAGCTGGGTAAGACCATCAACTTTGAGGTGGCGAACGCTGAAGGTGAGGTGGATCGTAGCGTCTTAGAACGCATGCTGGCGCCATTAGAGCACATGCTGCGTAATGCTATTGACCATGGTATTGAGTCGGCAGCTGAGCGCCGCGCGGCGGGTAAGCCAGAGCATG
This sequence comes from Gammaproteobacteria bacterium, assembly GCA_012518175.1. Classification (GTDB taxonomy): domain Bacteria; phylum Pseudomonadota; class Gammaproteobacteria; order Pseudomonadales; family Pseudomonadaceae; genus Denitrificimonas. The sequence goes on from JAAYTE010000121.1 coordinate 2,531, forward strand.
GTACGATTCGTTTGGACTTGAGTCGGGAAGGCGCTGATATTTTATTAGTGCTCTCCGATGACGGTGCCGGTGTCAATATTGAAGCCGTGCGGAAAAAAGCCATTGAACGCGGCTTAACCACTGCTGATGCAGAGCTGACCGAGCAGGAAATACTGCAGTTTATTTTGCAAGCTGGCTTCTCCACCGCGGAGAAAGTTACGCAAATCTCTGGCCGTGGCGTTGGTATGGATGTGGTCAGCTCGGAAATTAAGCAAGTGGGTGGCTCAATTAATATTGACTCACAAGCTGGCGTTGGTACCCGGTTTAATATCCGCTTACCCTTTACTGTTTCGGTGAACCGAGCGCTCATGGTGATGGCAGGCGAAGACTCTTATGCCATTCCCTTGAATACCATTGAAGGTATTGTGCGCGTATCACCCTTTGAGTTAGAAGCGCTCTACGAGCAAGAAAAGCAAGAAGGTAAACCCGCTGAGTTTGACTATGCCGGTCAGACCTATCAGCTTAAATACATCGGCGATTTGCTCAATAATGGTCAGCATCCAAAATTGGTTGCGCAAACCTTGCCGCTGCCCGTGATTTTAGTGCGCTCGAATGAATATGCAGTTGCAGTGCAGGTTGACGTCTTGGCCGGCTCACGGGAAATCGTGGTGAAAAGCCTAGGGCCGCAGTTTGCCAACGTGCACGGTATTTCTGGCGCCACCATCCTTGGAGATGGCCGCGTAGTCGTGATTCTTGACTTGCTTGCGACGATTCGTTTGCAGCAAACCCGTCAAGGTCTAGCCGGTTCTGCAGGGCATGCCTTGCTACCAACAGAAACCGCCAAGCAAGACGCTAAGCTGGTGATGGTGGTGGATGACTCCATTACCGTACGTAAGGTCACCACGCGCTTGCTGGAACGTAATGGTATGACCGTGATGACAGCCAAAGATGGGGTTGATGCGATTGCCCTACTGCAAGAGCGCAAGCCCGACATTATGCTGTTAGATATTGAAATGCCGCGTATGGATGGTTTTGAGGTGGCAACTCTGGTGCGCCATGATGCACACCTTAAAGACTTACCCATTATTATGATTACTTCGCGTACCGGTGAAAAACACCGTGAGCGGGCGATGGCGATTGGTGTCAATGACTATCTGGGCAAGCCCTACCAAGAGACTGTGCTGTTAGAAGCAATCGATAAACTGATTAAGAGTAATGACTGATTGCGCTGCTGTTCGGGTTGCCGTTGTTGCGGATACGCCCTTACAGCGGCATATTTTGCAGCAGCTTCTCGTTAAACAAGGCTATCAAGTGGTACTCAATAGCGCTCCACAGCATTTGGATCGGAGCGCTTTAGAGCATTGCGCAACGGATTTGTGGCTGTATGAAACAGTGAGCTCTAACGATACCCTGTGCCCATCCTTGGAGTACTTTTTAGCTGAGCCCAGTGCGCCAGTGTTATTTGGTGAAGGGGCAGCACCGGCACTAGGCACGGAAGATTATCCACGCTGGGAGCGCAGTTTACTGAAGAAAATCGTGCAACTGACCGGGCATATAACGCCAGCGGCTACTGTCGTACCGGTGCTTGATCAGCCATTGCCGACAGCGAATCGGCTCAGGTCAATTGAGCTGCCTCAGTATTTTCACAAGCATCCGGTTGATAACACACAGCCCGCCCAGCAAGTGTGGTTGCTGGCAGCGTCCATGGGTGGCCCGCAAGCGGTTAAAGCTTTTTTAGATGTCTTGCCGCAAGGTTTACCACTAGGTTTTATTTACGCCCAGCATATTGATGCTGCCTTTGAGGGGCATTTACCCCAAGCCGTGGGACGGCACAGCCAGTGGTCGGTGCGCTTGCTTGCTGAGCATCCTTTTATCCGTGCCGGTGAAGTGGTCATCGCGCCAATTCAGCAAGAGCTGACTTTCGCTCACGATCATAGTTTACTGATGCGCGACAAGCCTTGGAGCGGTCCTTACCAGCCTTCCATTGAACAAATGATGCGCAATTTAGCCCAGCACTATGGGGCTGCTTGTGGGGTCATTGTCTTCAGTGGCATGGGTGATGATGGCAGTTGCGCAGCGTCTTATGTGCAGCAACAAGGTGCCCAAATATGGACCCAGAGTGCCGATAGCTGCGCTTGCTCAAGTATGCCCGACAGTGTTCGCGCCGTTGCTGGCAGTGTCTTTAGTGGCAACCCAGAGGAGTTAGCCTACGAGTTGGTGCAATACTTATTACATAACACACACAAACAGCATGATGCTCAAGAGAGGAAGGTGCAATGACCCAAGCCCTAGTTGTTGATCAGGCCGCGAGCCAGTTAACCGGATTATTATTGACGCTCAATGATCGATTATTGTTGCTTCCCAACACCGCCGTTGCGGAGCTGGTGCCGTACCGTAACGTGCAGGCTGCACAAAACTCACCTGCTTGGTTGCTGGGGCAGATCCCATGGCGTGACTTAAGCTTGCCGTTGCTGTCTTTTGAGGCCGCTTCCAGTGATGCTGCGGTGAACACTGACAGTGCGCGCGTGGTGATTATTAACGCTTTAGGTGGACGCGCGAAGTTTCGTTTTTTTGCTTTGGTGATTCAAGGTATTCCGCGTTCCGTACGCATTGATCCAAGTTTGGCACGGGTTAGCCAAGAGCCTTTGTTGCCTTTGGAGTTGGATGCGGTGAGCCTTGACGGTGAAATTGCGAAAATACCTGATTTGGCAGGGTTAGAGCAAAAGCTGGCTGATCTTGATTTGATTTGAGTGTAAGCGGTAAGCGCTGTGGATCAGCTGGCTGTTTTAACATTATTGCGGCCAGCATTTTTCGCTGCATACAGGGCTTGGTCAACCCGTTCAAAAGCTTGCTCAAGGGTTTCATCGTTGGCAACTTGGCCGATACCAGCAGAGAAAGTGATAGTCACCAATTCACCTTTAAAGTGGAAGGGGCAGGCCTCAATAGCTGTGCGTAAAGTATTGAGCAGCTTGAGGCCGCTCTCTAAAGGCGTATCAGGCAGTAAAATTACATACTCTTCACCGCCAAAACGAGCAATAAAGTCAGTTTTACGCAAGCGTCTATTCAGCTCTTGGGCAATGATTTTTAAAACCTTATCGCCAGCTAAGTGCCCGTAGTTGTCGTTAATGCGCTTGAAGTGATCAATATCAATGATGCTCAGCAGTAACGAGCTCTGGTTGCGCTGGATACGGGCGTATTCAAGCTCTGAGCGCTCAGCCCAAGCCGCACGGTTGGGTAAGCCAGTGAGGGGGTCGAGTAGGGCTTTTTGCCGCTGCTCTTCCAGCTTAGTTGAAAGGAGCTGGGTTTCTTTTTCCATTTGCTTGGAGTGTTCGGCCAATGCTTGAAAGCGTTCTAAGAGGACGCTGTCAGTGCGCTCACGGCTTTCTTGGTAGGTTTGTAAGGTACCAATGAAGGTATCAATACGGCTATCAACACGTTTTTTTAACTCCACTAAATCATTGGCGCTGTGCACATCACTTTGAAAGTTGCTGACATGCTCGCGCAGGTCATGATCGAGATTTTTCGCAGCGGTCACCGATTCGTTGTAGCCAATTGAGGTGACCTGTAAATTATCATGCAGGGAGGCTAAGCGGTGGTTGAGCTGTAGTAAATACTGCTCCAGATCGTTCTCTTGGCCACAGGCGATGGCCAGAATAATAATCGATAGCTCATCCAGCAGCGGCGCGAGCTCGTACCAATTCAACCCCTTGTTAATTCGCGAGCGCATGGCAATAACTTGCTGCTCATGCTTGGCGGTAATCGGTAAATCATTCAGCAATGTGGTTAAGGTGTTGTGAATATGCAGAGCAACGGAGCTGTAACTGGCTTCCACCAATAGCGGTATGGCATAGGTGTCATCAGCACTGGCGCTCTTGGGCTGCGCCGCTACTATAGTGGTATCAGTATCAGTATCAGTATCAGTATCAGTATCAGTATCAG
>JAAYTE010000122.1 GCA_012518175.1 Gammaproteobacteria bacterium
AATAAGGCCGGTTTCTTCTGCTAATGGAATAAATTCACCTGGCGATACCAAGCCGCGCTGCGGATGATTCCAGCGCACCAGCGCTTCTGCCGAACGCACTACACCATCAGACAGCGTCAGCTTAGGCTGGTAGTAGGCTTGTAACTGCCCTTCCTCAATAGCTCGTCGCAATTGTTGCTCAAGCTGCAAGCGCTCTAAGGTGCTGGCTTGCAGTTGGTTATTATAAAACTGGAAAGTATCCCCACCCAAATGCTTCGCTTGCTGCATGGCCATATTGGCCTGACTAATCAGTGCTGCCGGTGTTCTAGCATTATCCGGTAACACACTGATACCCAAAGAGGCACTAATGATCAGCTCATTGCCCGCCACAGTAATGGGTTCTCGGATATTGGCCAAGATAGCCGCGGCCAGTTTTTTCAAGCTCGTAATAGATACACAGTCATCTAAAATCACTGCGAACTCATTACCACCGAGGCGTGCCACAGTATCAGCAGCGGGCAACTGCTCAGTTAAGCGCAAACTAATTGCCCGTAGCACTTGGTCGGCAATTTCAACACCCAAGCTATCATTCAGAACTTTAAAACGATCTAAATCAATATGCATTAAGGCCATGCAGCCATCATGTTTACGCGCGTGTTCTACTGCTTGTTGCAAGCGTTGTTGGAATAGGGTGCGATTGGATAACTCGGTTAATTCATCATACTGCGTCAAATAGCTTAAACGCTCTTCAGTCTGGCGCCGTTCAGTGAGGTCAGTGAAAAACCCTACAATATGCGTTGCCTTGCCATCGTCATCACGCACCATATGCGCTTGCAACCATTGCGGGTAAATTTCCCCGCTCTTGCGCACCCCCAAGGCCTCGCCTTGCCAAGAGCCATGTTCTTTTATAGCGGCACGAATCAATTGGTATTGCTCGCGTAACTCAGCATTGTGCTGATTGACTAAGCCGGCGTAGCCCACAACATCTTCGCGGCTATAGCCGGTCACGGCACTGTAAGCTTTATTAATCGCCAAGATAATGAACTGCGAATCCATCACCACGATACTTTCAGTGCCGGCATCAAACACTTTTGAGGCTAACCACAGCTCTTCGTCATGTTGCTTTTGGGCACTGATATCACGGCGTGTGCCCAGCATACGCAGGACATAACCCGTGGCATCGCGCTCAACTGCACGGCCACGGTCCTCAATCCAGACCCAGTGACCAGCGCTGTGTTTTACTCGGTATTCAACAATATAACTTTCGGTTTTCTGCTTCATATGCTCAAGCATAGCGGTGCGCAAGACCGGTAAATCATCGGGGTGCAATAAGGGCCGCAAGTCACTTAAGACGCCACGCACCTGCTCATGCTCCAAGCCAAAAATACTTTTAACTCGAGTGTGATGAATTTCATCTGTTGCTAAGTTCCAATCCCAAAGCGCTAACTGACTGGCATCTAAAGCCAGTTCTAATCGTTCTTGGATTTTCTCTAAAGCCAGCAAAGCTTCTTTAAGCTCCGTGGTCCGCTCCTGCACACTGTGCTCAAGCCCAGCCTGCACAGTAAGCAGCTGCTGTTCGGCAATTTGCTTGCCCGCAATCTCCTGCGTGAGCTCAAGATTTAAAGCCTCAGTTTTATATTGCGCGGCCTGCAAGGTGCAAATCAGCTCTTGGTTTTTCAAGCGTTGCTGAGTTGTTTGCAAGATCAGACGGTTCACTTGGAGCACTGCTGCAGTAATAGCCAGCAAGCACATGAGCACTAACATACCCAAGCTCTGCAACACTTCAGTGTCACCGCTTAAGTAAACCCAAGCAATGGGTAAAAAACCAAATAAGACGTACCAAACAAACAGCAAGAAACTCACCGCATAAGCGATGCTGGTTGAAGCAGCCACCAACGATAACAAACCTAGCAACAATAACTGTAAGGTAAACTCTTCCCCAGGAATAAATAAAATAGCAAACGACGACAGCACTGCACCGCAAGCACAAGCGCCAGCCAAGAGCAGATAACGCCAAATAGGTAAGATCTGCTGCTGCGCTGTAGCCCGCTCAAAAAAAGTAGCGGCCAACAAACGCGCTGCAGTTAAACTAGCGGTGACCAAGAGCCAGACTAAAGCTAACGCAAAGTTAGCACTGTCCTGTAGCAGCCAAACGCACGCCATCGAACACAAGACGGTTAGCAAAGAAGGCGCATATGAATTGCGATAAATCACTTGCACGCTATCGGCATCCAGCTGCCACCAAACCGATGGCGACAGGCTACTGAGCTGCTTTTTTTTACCCATTAACATTTTTTATTATTATCTCGCACAATAATCTGCACTTAATCCGCGATGATGCCAGTTGAGTCATCAAACCAGCTAAAACAACCCTGAGCCAACTGCTTATGGGCGGCTAACATTAAAGGCATTGCCCCTCTAACCACAAGCCCTAGATGTATAATACATAAAGCAGAACTGATAAACCTGCCCTCTGCGACTTAGGACCAGTGCATTTATAACCAGTATTGTGTTTGCCCTTACTCAGCGCGCCAACTAGAATACGCTGATGCATGATGATATCTCACACTTATTAAACGCCCTCAACGAAGCCCAGCGTGAAGCTGTGGCTGCGCCCATTGGTCAACAGCGGGTTTTAGCCGGCGCTGGTTCAGGCAAAACACGGGTGTTAGTCCACCGTATTGCTTGGCTGATTCAAGTTGAAGGGGCTTCCCCGCACAGTATTTTATCGGTGACTTTTACCAATAAAGCCGCTGCCGAAATGCGCCTGCGTATTGAAGAGCTGCTGGGCATGAACCCAGCGGGCATGTGGGTGGGCACTTTCCACGGTTTAGCCCACCGCTTACTGCGTGCTCACTGGCAAGAAGCAGGTTTAGCTGAAGGTTTTAGCATTCTCGATGGCGATGACCAACAGCGCTTATTAAAGCGGGTAATGCGCGAACTCAATCTGGACGAAAAACGCTGGCCAGTGCGTCAAGCGCAGTGGTTCATTAATGGCCAAAAAGACGAAGGCCTGCGCCCGCAGCATATTCAAGCCGGTGGCGATTTGTTTTTAGCCACCATGCTGCAAGTTTATACGGCCTACGAAGAAGCCTGCGCTCGCGCTGGGGCCATTGATTTTGCTGAGCTATTGCTGCGTGCCTTGGATCTCTGGCGCGACAACCCAAGCTTACTGCAGCATTACCAACAGCGCTTTAAGCATGTGTTGGTAGACGAGTTTCAAGACACTAACGCCGTGCAATATGCTTGGTTACGCCTGCTCGCCCAAGGCGGCAAAAGCCTGATGGTAGTGGGCGATGATGACCAATCCATTTATGGCTGGCGCGGCGCCAAAATTGAGAACATCCAGGAGTTCTCTAACGACTTTGTTAACACGCAAAGCATTCGTTTGGAGCAAAATTACCGCTCCACCGCCACCATTCTTAAAGCTGCCAACGCCTTAATCGACAATAACCAAGGCCGCTTAGGTAAAGAACTGTGGACCGACGGCGCAGAAGGTGAACCAATCCGCTTGTATAGCGCTTATAACGAGCACGATGAAGCCCGTTATATCGTTGAATGTATTGAGCAAGCGCTGCGCAAAGGCGAGCTCAAGCGCAGTGATATTGCCATTTTATACCGCTCCAACGCCCAGTCTCGGGTGCTGGAAGAAGCCTTATTACGCGCCGCAGTGCCGTACCGGATTTACGGCGGGCAACGCTTCTTTGAACGCCTCGAAATTAAAAACGCCCTGGCCTATTTGCGTTTGCTGCGCAGCCGCCATGATGACGGCGCCATTGAGCGAGTGATTAATGTGCCCACCCGCGGTATTGGTGAAAAAACCATTGAAACTGTACGCCATGCAGCGCGGGAACATGATCTTTCCCTGTGGGCAGCGATGCACTTGCTGATTGAGCAAAAAACCTTAACCGGCCGCGCCAGTAACGCTCTCAAGGGTTTTATTGAGCTGATTGAAGAGCTGGCTGTGCGCACCCAAGATTGTGATTTGCATGCCATGACGCAAATTACCATTGAGCAATCAGGCTTGCTCACCTATCACCAAGAAGAGAAAGGTGAAAAAGGCCAAGCGCGAGTGGAAAACCTCGAAGAGCTGGTCAGTGCCGCCCGCACCTTTACCAAAGACGGCGATCTCAGTGCCACAGACGGCGAGATTGACGATGATTTACCGCCACTGGTGGCGTTTTTAGATCATGCGGTACTGGAAGCGGGCGATACCCAAGCCGATGAGTTTACTGAAGCCGTGCAACTGATGACCTTGCATAGCGCCAAAGGCCTGGAGTTTCCTATTGTCTTTATCGCCGGTATGGAAGAAGGCTTATTTCCTCACAAGATGAGCCTTGAAGAGCCGGGCCGCTTAGAAGAAGAGCGCCGTTTAGCCTATGTGGGCATTACTCGGGCCATGCAGCAGCTGTATATCACTTGTGCTGAAACCCGCCGCCTATATGGCACTGAAACCTATAACAAGGTTTCGCGTTTTGTTCGCGAGATCCCTGCTGATTTGCTGCAGGAAGTGCGGATGAACAACAGTGTTAGCCGCCCCTACCAAAGCTCGCACCAAGTGCAATCGAGCCCTATGTTTAGTGGTGCGGAAGTTCCAGAAACAGGCTTTAATTTGGGCCAATTGGTGCAGCACGCAGTGTTCGGAGAGGGCGTCATTTTAAACTTTGAAGGCTCTGGTGCCCAAGCGCGCGTGCAAGTCAACTTCGCCAATGAGGGGATCAAATGGCTAATGGTCGCTTACGCTAAGCTTGAGCCACTATAGTACTTAACAGGCATGCCATAAGCTGCTCGCTGGCCGCGGTTAAAATCAAGCTAGAGCTTTATTTTATCGATAATATAAGCCAGCAACGTATTGGCATCACAGTGTTCACTTTACCGCGGTGCTATGACACTCATAACGCCGCTTAGCTAAACTAACCTGACAATAAAAGAGATATTTTATGCAACGTTTTCTCACAATCGCCTTCGCTCTATTCTTAGGCTTAAGCTTTAGCATTGATGCTGATGCGCGCCGCTTTGGTGGTGGTAAGTCCTTTGGTGGCGGCATGAAACATCGCCAAGCACAGCAACAGCAAAAACCTGCTCCCCAGCCTAACAAACAAGCGCCAAACGCAGGCGCCAAACCAGCTATGGGCGGCTTTGGCGGTATGCTAATGGGCATGGCTGCCGGTGGTTTATTGGCCTCAATGTTTATGGGTGAAGGTTTTGAAGGCCTAAAAATGATGGACATGCTGATTTTTGGCCTCATTGCTTTCGTCATCTTTAAGCTGATTGCCAGTCGCCGCCGGCAAATGCCGCAAGCAGCCACAGCCGGTGGCCCAGCCATGCAACGTGAAGCCCACCAGCCAGCGCAGAACATTTTTGGCAGCACAGCTTCTGCGGCACCAGCACCAGCCGTTATCAATGCTCCAGCTTGGTTTAATGAAAGCAGTTTTCTGCAAGCGGCGGAAAGTCATTTCAATGCTCTACAGCAACACTGGGATGCCAATGAAATGGAGCTCATTGCTGAGTTTGTTACCCCAGAAATGCTGACCTTCCTAAGCAACGAGCGCAACAGCCTCGGTGATGGCATGCAATCCACTTATATTGACGACCTCAGCGTGCAGTTGGATGGTGTCGATCAAGAAGGCGAGCTGACTATTGCCACCCTAACTTTCCACGGCGTGGCGAAAACTTCGCGCTTTGATCAGGGTGAAGCATTCAGTGAAAGCTGGCGCATGGAGCGCAAAGAGGGTGAGAACCAACCTTGGCTAATCGCTGGTATTCGTCAAAACGCTTAATCAGTAACCCCCTCCTGCAGGCGCATACGCCAGCCTGCAGGCATTCATTCGTTATCTATAGAGCATACCAACCGTGGAAGAAGTCATTGATGAACTACGCGAACGCAATGAGCCAGTGCCGGTGCCGCTGGAATTGCCCGACGAAGAGACTCTAGTAGAGATTCAAGAGCAAATCCTGATTCATCTGCCTTATGCTTTGCGCGATTTTTTACTCACAGTCAGCGATGTGGTTTACGGCCATTTAGAGCCAGTTACCGCCAGTGATCCGCATTCACACACCTTCCTGCCTGAGGTTACAGCCACAGCTTGGGATCTTGGCTTGCCACGCTACCTGGTTCCCCTTTGCCATGCGCAGCCACTGTATTACGCCGTAGACGAAGAAGGGGAAGTGTTTGCCTGGAATGCTGACACCCAAGAAATGCTTGAAGAAACGTGGGAAAGCGTTTGGCACTGGGCTCGTGATGTTTGGCTGGAAAGCTAATCTGCTTCAGATTAAGGTATAATTGCTTTTTTAAAAGTGCGCGCGCCAGATGCACTAAACAAATAAGAGAGCACTATGCAACCAGGATCTCCAACCCTCACCATGACCGTTTTAATGACCCCGGATAACGCTAACTTTTCGGGTAATGTGCATGGTGGTACCTTACTTAAGTACCTTGATGAAGTGGCTTACGCCTGTGCGAGTCGCTATGCGGGCAGCTACGTGGTGACTTTGTCTGTTGACCAAGTGGCCTTCCGTCAACCCATCCATGTGGGCGAGCTGGTAACCTTCCTCGCCTCAGTTAACTACACCGGCCGCACGTCAATGGAAGTGGGTATTAAAGTCGTTACAGAAAACATCCGCGAAAAACTGGTGAGACACACCAATAGCTGCTTTTTCACTATGGTTGCGATTGACGAGAATGGTAAGACCGTGGAAGTCCCACCATTGGTGCCAAGCACTGAAGATGAGATCAGGCGCTTTGCCAACGCCCAGGAGCGTCGCGCCATACGCCATGAGCTGGCCGAGCGTTACAAAGCACTGAAAGACTAGCGTACAAGCTGAAATGGTCACTGCAACGACCCAGCCGGTGAGATAAACCGCTGGGTCGTTGCATTAATAATTCGCTGCTGACTTAAACGTCAATTTTGTTCTCTACTTCTTGCACCTTGCCACCACGGGCCAAAAACTCTTCCATAGCTTTAGCTAGAGCATCGCGATCCTTTTGCTTGGCTTCCAACGACGGCAAATCCTCAACGCTGCTTGCTGCTTTGCTTTTGCTGCGGGCGATAGGTTCAGCCACATCCGAACCATCATCAACGCTGTCGTCAGCGATATCTTCTACATCCTCGACATCATCCACGTCATCTAGACTGATATCATCCGCATCAAGATCAGCATCATCGTTTGCATCTAACTCTTCTGTTTCTAATTCTTCATCGTACATAGTCAACCTCAAGCCTGCCTTCAGCAAGATAGTTATATTTCTGGCGCCAAACACCTTCAGCACCTAAATTGAGAGCGCATAATAACCAGCAAAACTGGCTGGTAAGCAAGTACGCGTAGCACAGCCACAGCTGACAACGGACCATTACCTGTTATGCATTGGGCGCGCATTCTAGTGCGATAAAAAGAAAATAACTACGCTATTTGCATACTTTTTTATTATTTTCCGAAACCGCTTGGTTTGGCAGCGCGCTGCGTATAATAAGTCATAAAAAGCACTAAGGCGCAACCCCGCGAAGAGCTGCGCCTTAATTGTATGCAAGCGCGCTGTCTGGCTTAGTATTACAGCTCAGGCAGAACAATACTGTTGCTGATGTTAAATAGCATCTGAGCCAGTTTCACCAGTACGAATACGTACAGCCTGCTCTAGGCTAACCACAAAAATCTTACCATCACCGATTTTACCGGTATTGGCTGCTTTACTGATGGATTCAATGACGCGGTCTAACTGCGCTGCGGCAATGGCCACTTCGATTTTCACCTTAGGTAAGAAATCAACCACATACTCCGCACCACGGTATAACTCTGTGTGACCTTTCTGACGGCCGAAGCCTTTCACTTCAGTGACTGTAATACCTTGTACGCCAATTTCTGATAATGCTTCACGCACATCGTCGAGCTTGAAAGGTTTGATAATGGCGGTAACTAATTTCATACAGTTTCTCCGAGATTAAATGACTTATTATTCAAGTCAATTTCTAACATGCTGAAGCTTAACAGTTGTGCATAAAAGCTGGGCAAATACACCTCTGCAGCCACACAGCCAGTCACACCACAACTACTTATAGCATGCGAGCAAGTATACAAAGACAATACGCTTTTTTGCTACTACTAGAAATTATACGCAAGATTATGCAGTTTCTCTTGGCTTTCATAAACATTCATATTTAAGCTGACGTGCTAAACTGAATCACATCATTGTTAAGGAATGTATTTATGTTACCGCCAAAGGCCTTATTTGACAGCATTAGCACCCAAGCGGGACGCTTACTTGGCAGTGAAAACCCATTACCAAAAGCGGAAATTGAAGCGCAATTAAAAGCACTACTGCAAAGTTCTTTCAGCAAGCTCGATTTAGTCAGCCGTGAAGAGTTTGACAGCCAAATGGTTGTGCTCGCACGCACTCGGGCCCGTCTAGAAGCACTCGAAAGCAAAGTAGCAGCACTGGAAGAACAACTCAGCAGCAATGACCCTGTAAGCAGTGATTAAGCAACTTACCTAACTCAAATAGGTTTTACATAAGATCAAGGAGGATCTATGTCACTCGCCATTATGCACAGCCGCGCCCAAATTGGTGTTGAAGCACCGGCCGTTAGCGTAGAAATTCACCTGACTAACGGCTTACCGTCGCTAACCATTGTTGGCTTACCAGAAACAGCCGTACGTGAAAGTAAAGACCGTGTGCGTAGCGCTATTTTAAACAGCGCCCTAGAGTTTCCACGCAAACGCATCACCCTTAATTTAGCACCAGCGGATCTCCCCAAAGAAGGCGGGCGCTTTGATTTAGCCATTGCCCTAGGCTTACTAGCCGCCAGCGCACAGCTACCCGGTGGTTGTCTGGATGACTTTGAATGTTTGGGTGAGCTGGCTCTCTCAGGCCATGTGCGTCCAGTGCGTGGCGTGCTCCCCGCTGCCTTAGCCGCCCGCGATGCCGGACGCGCATTGGTAGTAGCTTTAGCCAATGCCGAAGAAGCCTGCTTAGCCAGCGGCTTAAAAGTCTATGCCATAGATCATTTACTGGAGCTTGTTGCCCATTTCAACCAGCAAAACACTTTAAAACCCTATCAGTCGCAGGGTTTATTAGCACAACCACCAAGCTACCCCGACTTACTCGAGGTGCAAGGCCAAGATGCAGCCAAGCGTGCTTTGGTGGTCGCCGCGGCCGGCATGCATAATTTGCTTCTCAGTGGGCCACCGGGCACCGGCAAAACTCTTTTGGCCAGCCGCTTACCTGGCCTACTGCCGCCGCTCACGGAGCATGAGGCGCTAGAAGTGGCAGCTGTGCAGTCAATGATCAACCTTGAACCACTGCGCAACTTACCGCAGCGGCCTTTTCGCCAACCGCACCACAGTGCTTCCAGTCCAGCCTTAGTCGGCGGTGGCAGCCGCCCACAACCAGGAGAAATCAGCTTAGCTCACCAAGGTATTTTATTTTTAGATGAGCTTCCGGAGTTTGACCGTAAGGTCTTGGAAGTTTTGCGTGAGCCACTCGAGTCCGGCTATATAGTGATTGCCCGAGCCCACAGCAAAGTGCGCTTTCCAGCTCGTTTTCAGCTGGTGGCAGCGATGAACCCTTGTCCCTGTGGGTACTTTGCCGACCCCAATGGGCGCTGTCGCTGTACCCAAGAGCAAGTGCAGCGCTATCGCAACAAGCTCTCGGGGCCGCTGCTGGACCGCATTGACTTACATATTAGCGTGGCCCGTGAAACCACCTCATTGCGTAAACCAAAAACACCGGGACTCAGCTCTGCACAAGCAGTTAGTCAAGTCTGTGCTGCACGGCAGCGCCAACTGCAACGGCAAGGTTGCAGTAACGCGCAATTGGATTTAAATGCCTTACGTCAGCACTGCACTCTTACAGAGGAGGACCGTACCTGGCTCGAGCAAGCCAGCGAGCGTTTAAACTTATCGCTACGGGCCACTCATCGAGTCTTAAAAGTCGCACGGACCTTGGCAGATCTGGCGGCCAGTAGCATGATTTCCCGTGAACACTTAGCTGAAGCCCTGCAATACCGTTTTCACGAGCAGCAATAAACCCATAAGGTGCGCAAACGCTAAGCGCACCTTATCTATCGACAGCTAGTTGGCTTTTGCTTTACTTTTCTTCGGCATTAAGTATTTCATTAAACCTTGGAACCACATCACCATGGCAGTGTTGCCTTGGATCTGAATATTTTTATCTTGGATACCCTGCATAAAAGCCAACTGCTTATTCTTTGCATTCATGGTGGCAAAACCAAAGGCCGCATCTTTAAAGCCAATGGAGAAAGTTGGCTCCTGTGCAACACCTGAACGACTTTCTAGGCGATTATTTTTAATCACAAAATGACGCGCCACCTTGCCATCCAAGGTATGCAGCATAAAAGTTAAATCTTTATCTTGCAGCTGCTGCTGAAAAGCTAGGTTGTTTTTACTGGCCTTGTTCATCATCCGGCCGAGCATCCATAGTAAAAAACGAAATTTCATTTAGAGTTCCAATTAGTGTATTGCACACAACGTGAGCTGGATCAGCTTAAACAGCCGCGTGTCACAATGAGATGATTAATTTTATGAGCTTTATCGACAAAGCTCTCGCTAAACAGCATCAGAAGAGGATTTTGCCCATACCGAAACACTGATTAATAGCGGTTGCGCGACCTTTGCTAAACCTAACAAGCCACTGTTGTTATTAATCTGCAGCTTACCACTTCAGCAAAGCGGGCATCATACTAATGTCTAAAGACGGGTGCGTAAAGCGTCTGCTGCTGACTTGCGCGGAGAAACTCTTAGCTACTTTAGCTGTACCCGCCTCTGCCACAGTCTGCTGGCCGCTACTGTCGTTTACATTGACAGCTTGCCTGCTCTGAATAAAAACCACGACAGTAAAAACCGCAATTAATGCGTGCTAAACTGAGCTTTCATTTTCACTAGTAAGTAGTTCTTGTGTCCAGCAACCAACCCTGCCCTAGCAGCGCCCTATGGCGCACCACTCCCACATCTTCTGCCATTTTAAATACTTGGCTTTTTGATCAAGGCTCGTTAACCCAACGCTTAACGCAGCAGTGCCAAGGGGTGTTTAATGTGCAGGTACTAAAAGAAGGCTGGCAACCACTCAGCGATGCTGAGTGCCAAGCTTTAGCCATTGCTCAACATAGCCTAGGCTGGGTGCGCGAAGTGTTTTTATGTGATGGCCAGCAGCCTTGGGTATTTGCTCGTAGCGTGGCCGGTCAAGCACAGCTGCAAGCAGTTGGTTTTGATCTCAGCCAACTGGGCCGCCGCTCCCTTGGCGAACTATTATTTAGCCAGCAAGCTTTTCAGCGTGGGGCTTTAGAAATCAGTCAAATACCTTGCCAGCAACTGCCTGAAATTGCCCAACAACAAGCGCTCAACCATAGTTTTTTATGGGCGCGGCGCTCCTGCTTCACAAAAAACGCATTAGGCGTACTGGTGGCAGAGGTTTTTCTGCCCAAACTTTGGCAGGATAGCGGGCTCAACCTGTAACACTTACGTCTTTGGCTGCATTCAGCTTTACCCATTTCGCGGAGTCTTATATGTATATCAAACTGCTGAAATCCTGTAATCGCCTGCACCCCAGAGCTTGGGATTTTATTCAGTTAATGCGTTTGGATCGCCCCATTGGTATTTACCTTTTGTTGTGGCCAACTTTGTGGGCACTATGGATTGCAGGCGATGGCGCACCCAGCATTAAAAATACAATTATTTTTGTCCTTGGCGTGATTTTTATGCGCTCCGCTGGCTGTGCTATTAACGACTTTGCCGACCGCGGTATTGATGCTGACATTTGGCGCACTAAAGACCGCCCCATTGTCACCGGTCGAGTCAGTGCAAAAGAGGCGCTCATAACTTTTGCCCTATTGGTAGGTGCAAGTTTTGTTTTGGTGCTGCTCACTAATACGCAAACAATTTACTGGTCGTTTCTAGCAGTGGGCCTGGCTGCTCTTTATCCATTTACTAAACGCTATACCTATTACCCACAGGTGGCGCTAGGTGCAGCGTACTCATGCAGTATTTTACTGGCTTTTAGTGCTCAGCAAGGCTCAGTGCCCGCAGCCGTTTGGCTGATTTATATTGCTAACCTGTTGTGGACCATTGCCTATGATACTTACTACGCCATGAGTGACCGTGAAGATGATTTAAAGATCGGGGTTAAATCCACGGCTGTTTTATTTGGTGACGCTGATCGCTTTATTATCATAACCCTGCAAGGCAGTGCATTATTCTGCTTACTATTAGCGGGTAATAATTTTGCCTTAGGTGGGTATTTTCAGCTGGGACTACTGGCTGCAGCCGCCTGCTTTATTTGGGAGTTTATCCATACTCGCCAGCGTGACGCACAGTCCTCTCTTCGGGCTTTCCTGCATAACCACTGGGCCGGCTTCTGTATTTTCTTAGGGATTGTTGCCCACTATACTTTCGCAGCGCAATAGCGCTCGCGTGTGAACAAGGGCACTGTCAATACCGTGCCCTGCCAGAGTCACTCACCGCCCACCGCAAAATGCGGCAAGCTGTTAACCGGCTGATTAAAGTCAAACGGAATCGACTCTACTGCTAAACCTACGTTGCGTTGCACCACAAAGTGTAAATGCGGGCCAGTGCTATTACCGGTATTACCTGAGCGGGCCAACAGTGAGCCTTGGGCCACACGCTGTCCCTCGACAACGCTAACTGAACCTCTTTGCAGATGCAGATAGACACCCATGGTGCCGTCATCATGCAAAATACGGACAAAATTGCCCGCCGGGTTAGTACCTCGTCCAGTTTGCTGGTTCTCTGTTTTCACCACCACACCGGCCCGCGCGGCCACAATTGGCGTTCCTTCAGGCATCGCAATGTCCAATGCGTAACGTCCCTTGGGCGTGAAGTGACTGTACTTTCCGTTCGGTCCTTGGGTTAAACGAAATGGCCCGCCGCGCCACGGCAATGGGTATTTACTGGTTGTCGGTAAAAGTCGTGGGTCGCCTAGGGCATGGCGTAATTTAGGTTTGTATTGCAGCGGCTGTGCAGAATCTTTTGGCGCTAAAGTAAGCAGGCGGATATGGCTGCGCGGTGGCAAAACCCAGCGTACCGGCTGCTTAAAACCACCGGCCAAATTAGCTTGCTCCTCTAATGTCAGCTCAATCTCCACTGGTGCATACAAATTATTGTGCACTAAGAGCGTTTCACCGGCAGCATGCTTCAGGGTTTCAAGTTTTACGTCATCTTCGATACGCTCAACCATGCGGTCATTAAAAACAAAAACCTGCGCACCGGCCTTGGCCTTGTCGGTATAAGTGACCACACCATTTTCATCGGTGTATTTGTACACCGTAAAGGCATGGCTGTAGCCACTTAGCAGCAGCCATGTTAAAAAAAGGAGTTTTTTGCTCATAGCACAGAGACCTGAACCTAATTAGCCCAGCAACATAGCAATACTTATCACAGAGTTCGAATGCAATAAACAAAGATGTGACCCGGTTGGCCTAGAATACTAAATATGCGGCGAATTTCTGCGTATTGACCTAACTAGGCACTAGGACTGAAATGCCGCTGCGCTGTTCCTCGCGCAATCAGCCGAGATAGATAATCGAGTTTTTTCGGATCGCTATCAACAAAACGGCAGGCTATTTGTAACCACTCACTGTCTGGACGTGCTTCTAAAGCACTGACGCTATGCACATAAGCATTAAGACGAGCGATTTCTGCCTCTTCACCTTGCTCTAAATCCAGCACAGCACTATCCAGCACTTGCGGCAGATTATCGCTGCGTTTCACCACCAGTAATGCTTCTTTAAGGCTTAAGGCTTTAATCACGCAAGCAAACTCACCATTGGACAGCCGTAATCGAGCCTGTCCTTGACCGCGCAAAGCACCACTAGACGAAGCCGCAGCTGCTACCGGTGCTGCAGGCGCTAATAAAGGCGAGCTGGCAGGCGCTTTGGCCGCTGCGGTTGGTGTTGGCACTGCGGGTGCCTGATGGGCAGTTAAAGCAGACAATGAATCATTGGCCACGCCTGTGCTTAAGTGCTTATTGGGGGCCGAGGCACTCAAAGCAGCTAAGCGACCACTGCGCGATAGAGCTTTAGTGACTTTAGTGCTTAATTGCTCTTGAGTGAAAGGCTTACCAATGTAATCACTCACTCCAGACTGGATTGCTTGCACAACATTATCTTTATCGCCGCGGCTGGTTACCATGATAAATGGCGTCGCTTTAAACTCAGACTGCTGCCGAAACCAGGTCAGCAATTCTAAGCCGCTCATTTCTGGCATTTCCCAATCGCACAAAACCAGATCAAACTTTTGCACGCCAAGCATTTGTTGGGCTTTACGGCCGTTTACTGCTTCATCAATCTGGATACCAGGGAAATGGCTGCGTAGACCTTTCTTAATTAAATCGCGAATAAATGAGGCATCATCAACGACTAAAACACTGACTTTACTCATTGACACCCCTATATTCTGGTTTGAACTGATCTTGCGCATGCCGGACTTATCGGCCAGCTGCGCAAGAGCTTTATACTGGTTGCCGCAGCTAATTAAGCTTGGGCTTCAGCACTGGCTTGCATGCGCTGTAACTCTTGCGCATAAAGCGCATCAAAGTTAACGGGTGCTAACATCAAGGCTGGGAAGGAGCCACGAACCACTAGGCTGTCTAAAGTCTCCCGTGCATATGGGAAGAGCAAGCTTGGGCAGAAAGCACCCAGCGCATGGCCTTTAGAACCGGCATCCAAACCTTGGATCAAGAAAATACCAGCCTGCTGAACTTCAGCAATAAAAGCAATATCCTCACCTGATTTAGCTGTCACTGTGACAGTTAATACCACCTCATGAAACTCACCGTCTAAGACGCGCTGGCTGGTGCTCAGGTCCAGCTCAATATTAGGGCTCCAGTCTTCACGGAAAATCTCTGGGCTTTTTGGTGCTTCAAAAGACAAGTCTTTAACGTAAATACGCTGTAAAGCAAACTGTGTGGTTTCTTCTTGCGCAGCTGCATTATTATTTTGTTCGCTCATATCTGTGTTGCCCCTCAACCTTAAATATATAGATTAAATACTCAGCCAGTAAGCTAGGCCTGTTTGTACAGTAACCTTGCCGAGTTGCCTAGCCCTAGCCGGCTAGCAAAGCGTCCAGTTTACCTGCTCGCTCAAGCGCAAAGAGCTCATCACAGCCACCCACATGAAGCTCATCAATCCAAATTTGTGGAACCGACGTGCGCTTGGCTTTTTCTGCCATTTGCGCTCGTACAGCTGGCTTACCGTCTACTTTAATTTCTTCAAAAGCCACGCCTTTATTGCTCAGCAAAGTTTTTGCTCGAACACAGAAAGGACACCAATCACTGCAATAGATAACTACTTTAGCCATATTATTTCACCACAGGCAGGTTTTCACTGCGCCAACCGGTAATACCACCAGATAAGCGTGCAGCGTTAAAACCTGCTTTCTTTAATTCAGAACAAGCGCTACCAGCATTTACACCAGAAGCACACACAACAATAATGGTTTTATCTTTATACTTTTCCAAATCAGCCATACGCGTTTTTAGTTGATCGCTGCTGATATTTTCTGAGCCAACAATATGCCCAGCAACAAAGTCTTTTTTCGGTCGAATATCCAGAATAAAAGCCTCATCACGATTGACCATCGCGGTCAACTCACGGGAGCTTAAGTTTCGCCCTGAATTGCGCGACTGCTGCACAATCAACAGCACCACGATGATTAAAAAAGCACCACTGAGCATATAGTGCACAGTAATAAACTCAAGGAATTTGGCCAGCGTATCAGTAAGCATAATGGGTACTCAAAGCATTAGAATCAGCAAAGTATACACAGACCTGTGCATTCTCTGAACTACTAACAATGACGTACCGAGTACATCCAGCTAAACTTAACCTATATTTTGTTACTTACTTGCGAGTTTACTCTTATGGATACCACGCCCAAACCATTGGTTTTAGTTATTCTCGACGGTTTTGGTCATAGCGACAGCCCTGACTATAACGCCATTTACAGCGCCACCACTCCAGTCTATGACCAGCTCCGCGCCGAGTACCCCCATGGGCTGATTTCTGGCAGCGGCATGGATGTTGGTTTGCCCGATGGGCAAATGGGTAACTCAGAAGTTGGCCATATGAACCTTGGCGCAGGCCGCGTGGTGTATCAAGACTTCACCCGTATTACTAAAGCAATTGACGATGGCGACTTTTTCACTAACCCTGCCTTAACTAAAGCAGTTGACCAAGCCGCAAAGCAGGGCAAAGCTGTGCATATACTGGGTTTGTTGTCTGAAGGCGGCGTACACAGCCACCAAGATCACCTCATTGCCATGCTTGAGCTAGCGGCACAACGGGGGGCAGACAAGATCTATCTGCACGCCTTTTTAGATGGCCGTGATACCCCTCCGCGCAGCGCAAAACCTTCACTTGAAGCCATTGAAGCTGCCTGCAGTAAACTGGGCAAAGGCCGTATTGCCAGCCTAATTGGTCGCTACTACGCCATGGACCGGGACAACCGCTGGGATCGAGTTGAAAAAGCTTGGCAACTGATTGTCGATGGTCAAGCAACTTTCCAGGCCAATACCGCAAGTGCTGCATTAGCTGCAGCCTATGCCCGCGATGAATCAGATGAGTTCGTACAATCCACCAGCATTGGTGAGCCGGTCAGCATTGCTGATGGTGACAGTGTGATTTTCATGAACTTCCGCGCCGACCGCGCACGGGAACTGAGCCATGCTTTCTTAGATGATGATTTTTCTGGCTTTAACCGCAAGCGTCGACCACAGCTCAGTGAGTTTGTCATGCTCACCCAATACGCTGCTAATTTACCTGCCCCCAGCGCCTTTGCACCAACCGCTTTAGTCAATGTGCTGGGTGAATACCTGGCCGATCAAGGCAAAACTCAACTGCGCATTGCCGAAACCGAAAAGTACGCCCATGTGACATTTTTCTTCTCTGGCGGCCGTGAAGAGCCTTTCCCTGGTGAGGAGCGCATTTTAATTCCTTCACCCAATGTTGCCACCTATGACCTACAACCAGAAATGAGCGCTCCTGAAGTCACTGACCGGATTGTCGAAGCCATCGAGCAGCAACGTTACGACGTTATTGTCGTGAACTACGCCAATGGTGATATGGTCGGTCACACTGGCGTTTTCTCTGCAGCAGTCCAAGCGGTAGAGTGTTTAGATAGCTGCTTAGGCCGCATTGTCAAGGCACTGGATAAAGTAGGCGGCGAAGCCTTAATTACCGCAGACCATGGCAACGTAGAACAAATGGAAGACGAAAGTACAGGCCAGGCACACACCGCCCACACCTGTGAGCCAGTACCCTTTATTTACGTGGGTAAACGACCAGCCAGTATCCGCGCCAATGGCGTGTTAGCTGATGTGGCTCCGACTATGCTGACCTTAATGGGCTTGCCTGTGCCAGCAGAAATGACCGGGCGTAGCATTGTCGAGCTGAGCTAAACGACACCGCCCTTGCCTGAGCACTCATAAGCAATCAGGCAAGGGCTTACCATCTGCTTTAGTATGCTGCGTGCTGCATCATTATTAGGCATAATCACCTTTTGTATTGCTCAGGTCACCCGACGTTATGCTACGCACAATTTTCATTCTTATCCTCAGCTGTGTCGCCACTTTTAGTCTGGCCAACGAGCAGCGTGCGCAAACCAAGCAAGAGCTGGCCCAAGCCGCTAAAGACATTGCCGAGTTAGAAAAACTGGTAAAAAAAATCCAGCAAGAAAAATCCAGTGCTGAGCAAGCATTAAAAAAGACTGAAGTGGAAATCGGCGACTTAGAAAAACAAGTCAAAGAGCTGCAGCAAGAGGAAAAAAAAACCGAGCAAGAACTGAAAGAACTGGATGAACAGAAAAAAAAACTCCAGAGTTCACGCCTTGAGCAACAAAAGTTAATCGCTATTCAGGCCCGTGCTGCTTATCAGTCCGGCCAGCAAGAACCCCTACGCTTGCTGCTAAATCAGCAGCAACCCGAAAAATTTTCGCGCAACCTGACCTACTACCAATACATTGGCAAAGCGCGTCAGCAGCAAATCAATGCTTTTAACGAAACCCTGCGCCAACTGAATAATATTTCCAGCCAAATCACTGCGCAACAAAGCAAACTTGCCCAACAGCAAACCCGCTTACTCAGCAAGCAAGAATCCCTAACTGAACTGCGCAAACAGCGCCAGCAAAAAGTGGCCAGCCTTAGTCAGCAACAACGCAAAGAAAGCCAGTCACTAAAAAGCCGCAAAGCAGATCAGTCTGAACTGAATAAGGTCTTACAAACCATTGAGGCAACTCTGGCTCGACAAGCGCGCGAAGCCGAGGCCGAGCGCAAGCGTCAACAGCTGCTGGCCGAGCAACAACGCCAACAAGCCGAGCAACTACTGGATAAACAACCCACCGTCAGTGCTGGCAAGCAGCCGCAAAGCCCTATGGTCTCCACTGCAGTTATTCATCAAGGCGGCCCCTTTTCTAGTGTGCGCGGTAAACTGCCTTGGCCAGTGAATGGTCGCTTGATTGCCCGTTTTGGTAGCGCTCGCGGCGACACCCGCAGCAAGTGGGACGGAGTGCTCATCAGCTCGCAACCGGGCACACAAGTACGCGCAATCCATTCAGGTCGTGTAGTATTTGCCGACTGGCTACGTGGCGCAGGGTTATTAGTGATTATTGATCATGGCGACGGCTATCTAAGCCTCTACGGGCATAATCAAAGCTTATTGAGCAGCCCCGGCGATATTGTGCAAACCGGTCAAGTCATTTCAACGGTTGGCAACACGGGTGGCCAGGATCAAGCAGCGCTCTACTTTGCTATACGCCAACAAGGCAAGCCTGCAGATCCAACGCAGTGGTGTCGTACACAAGGCTAATTGGAATGCCAACATTCTCTAGGAGTTACATCATCATGCCCTTTACTAAAACACGTTTAGCCTCAACGGTATTAAGCACTTTGCTGGTATTGGGTCTGATTAGTTCTGGTGCCAATGCAGCACCCAGCCCCACCGCCCTCACTGAGGCACCGGCAGAAACTTTACCCCTCAATGATCTGCGCACTTTTGCGGAAGTTCTAGAGCGCATTAAAACTGCCTATGTTGAACCCATTGACGATAAGACTTTATTTGAAAATGCCATTAAAGGCATGCTCAGCAATTTAGACCCCCACTCCAGCTATTTAGAGCCTGATGCTTTTCGTGAGCTGCAAGAAAGCACCAGCGGTGAGTTCGGCGGCCTAGGCATTGAAGTGGGCTTAGAAGATGGTATTTTGCAAGTCATCGCACCCATTGATGACTCTCCGGCTGCCGCTGCTGGCCTAGAAGCCCAAGACTTAATTATCAAGATTAATGATCAGCCCACCAAAGGCATGTCATTAATGAAAGCGGTAGAGCAAATGCGCGGGAAGCCCGGCACCAGCATCCGTTTAACCATCGCCCGCGATGGCCGCAAGCCTTTTGACGTAACCCTCAAGCGCGCCATCATCAAAAGTACTAGCGTAAAAAGTCAGCTCCTGGAAGACGGTTACGGCTTGATCCGCATCAGCCAGTTCCAAGTCAATACCGGTGCAGAAGTTGCCAAGGCTTTAGCTAAACTGAAAAAAGACAACAAAGGCCAAGCGCTGAAAGGCTTGATTCTAGACTTGCGCAACAATCCCGGTGGCGTCTTGCAAGCGGCGGTAGAGGTCACCGACCATTTCATCAGCTCTGGACTCATCGTCTATACCAAAGGGCGCATCGCCAATGCTGAGCTACGTTTTTCTGCCACAGCAGCTAACGCCAGTGATGATGTACCTTTAGTGGTGCTCATTAACGGCGGTAGCGCTTCGGCATCGGAGATTGTTGCTGGAGCCTTACAAGATCATAAACGCGCCGTAGTCATGGGCACAGACACCTTTGGTAAAGGCTCAGTGCAGACGGTTTTACCCCTCAATAATGATCGGGCATTAAAGCTCACCACAGCGCTGTATTACACCCCCAGTGGTCGCTCCATTCAGGCACAAGGCATTGTTCCAGACATCACTGTAGAGCGGGCGAAAATCAGCCAGGAAGAACACACGCTGGGAGTAAAAGAGGCAGACTTAGCCGGTCACTTAGGCAATGGCAATGCTGCCGCGGACAAGCGCGCGAAGACCGATAAACAGCAAACGCCACGCTTACAAGATGAGGATTATCAAATTAATCAGGCTATCAACCTGCTGAAAGGGGTAAACGTGTTACAAGGCCAAAAAGCACCTTAAACCCTGCCATTCAGTAGCGGCACTGCCAACATGCCGCTACTGAAGACTTAGAAGTACTTATTAAAATACTGCTCCAACTCGCCCTGTTCACGCATGGCATCCAGCGCTTCTTGCAGCTGTATAACCACGGCATCATCAACATCCTTATTGAGAGCAAGGTACAAATCTGCACGGTTAAAGCGCGACACCGTTTTTAGATTATGCACACCTTCCAGCGCAGCCAAATAACGCCCAGCAGGGTCGCCAGTAGCCCATAAGTCAATCTCGCCGCGCATAAGCTTTCCAGCATTTTCTTGATCACGTAACGCTGTTATCGGCTCAATGGCATGCTTTTGCAAATGTTCAGTGATCACATCACCACGGTATGAACCCACTTTATAGCGACCCGCTTCATCCAATGACTGCAACGTAATGGGGCTGTCACTGCGAGCTAAAAACACCCAGTCATCAGGGCCAATTGGGCCAACCCATTGAAACAACTCTTCGCGCTCAGGCGAGCGTGACATGACAAACACGCCAACATCAGCTTTCTCTAAGACCTGCTTATACACGCGCTCCCATGGAAAACGTAACGTCAAAGTGTATTCAATACCTGCTCGGTGAAACATTTCACGCACTATATCTGTCGCAATGCCTTCAATATTTTCATCTCGACCAAAATTCTTGCCTTCTTTTTCCATATTGTATGGAGGAAAATTCTCAGTTAGCAAATGCACTTTGTGAGCGGGCTCTGCCGCCCAGCTTACTGCCGAATATAACAAAGCAGCCAGCACGAAGCTGGCTCTAAACTTAAACATGTTGTCCCCTAAAGTTAACTCTTATTATAGATTTTCGCGTACCACAATACCTTGGCTGGCCAAATACTCTTTGGCTTCTTGGATAGTGTATTCACCAAAGTGAAAAATACTTGCAGCTAAGACAGCATCGGCTTTACCCAATAAAATACCGTCGGCCAAATGCTGTAAGTTACCGACGCCACCCGAGGCAATAATAGGAATATTAACCGCTTCACTGACAGCGCGAGTCACACCTAGATCAAAACCGTTTTTCATCCCATCTTGATCCATGCTGGTCAGTAAAATCTCACCGGCACCATAGCTTTCCATTTTTTTCGCCCACTCAACCGCATCAATGCCAGTGGGTTTACGTCCGCCATGGGTAAAGATTTCCCAGCGTGGCGGCTCGCCCACTGCAGATACCTGTTTAGCATCAATGGCTACCACAATTGACTGTGAGCCAAAATGCTCGGCTGCTTCGCGGACAAACTCTGGCGTAAATACCGCAGCGGAGTTGATCGAGACTTTATCGGCACCGGCATTGAGCAAGTTACGAATATCGTTGACCGTGCGCACACCACCACCCACAGTCAGCGGGATAAAGATCTGGCTGGCCATGCGCTCAACTGTCTGCAGCATGGTGTCGCGCCCTTCTACGGTGGCCGTAATATCCAGAAAGGTCAGCTCATCAGCACCTTGCTCGCTGTAACGGCGGGCAATTTCTACCGGATCGCCAGCATCGCGAATATTCTCAAATTTTACGCCTTTTACCACGCGGCCATTTTCAACATCAAGGCAAGGAATGATACGTTTCGCGAGCGTCATGCAGCTCTCCACAGAGTCAATTAAATTGTTGTATTGTGATAAAAAAAGCCCTTGTTTAAAAGGGCTTTTTATTAAGGATTATTTGAAGCTATCGCACAGGGCTTGGGCTTCAGCAATATCTAAGGTGCCTTCATAAATCGCGCGGCCGGTAATCGCCCCGACAATACCTGGCGCACGGGCATTCAATAGCGACTGCACATCACCTAGATTATGAATACCGCCTGAAGCAATCACAGGAATGCTGGTGGCGCGGGATAAGGCCGCTGTCGCTTCCACGTTACAGCCCTGCATCATGCCGTCTTTGGCAATATCGGTATACACAATGGCTGATACGCCATCAGCTTCAAAACGCTTAGCCAGATCCACCACTTGTAGCTCGCTGGTTTCAGCCCAACCATCGGTGGCAACAAAACCATCGCGCGCATCTAAACCAACAATCACTTTACCGGGGAAGGCTTTACAGGCCTCTGCAACAAACTCAGGCTCTTTCACCGCTTTGGTACCAATAATCACATAGCTAACACCGGCGCGCACATAGTGCTCGATAGTTTCCAGATTACGAATACCACCGCCAATTTGAATCGGCAGATCAGGGTAGCGCGCCGCAATGGCCTTAACTACATCACCGTTGACTGGCTCACCAGCAAAAGCGCCATTAAGGTCCACTAAGTGCAAACGACGGCAACCCGCCTCTACCCACTTTGCAGCCATTTCCACTGGATCGTTTGAAAAAACAGTAGAATCTTCCATACGCCCTTGGCGCAGTCGAACACACGCACCATCTTTTAAATCAATCGCGGGAATAATCAGCATTAAATCAGCCTGCCTAAAAGTTAAGTCAATAAATCAACTCAGAATCAAGCGCTACCAGCGCCCATCCCAAGCTACAAAGTTCTGTAATAGTTGTAAGCCGTGAGTATCGCTTTTTTCTGGGTGAAATTGCACTGCAAAACGCGCACCATCAGCCAAAGCAGCAGCAAACTCAACGCCATACTGGCAGCTACCGGCCACCTGCCGCGGATTATCAGCTTGTACATAGTAGCTGTGGACAAAGTAAAAACGCGCTAAATCAGGAATCCCGTGCCACATTGGATGCGGTAAGCTTTGCGTAACTTGATTCCAGCCCATATGCGGGACTTTTAAATGCTCAGCACCGGCCGCTAACTCAGTACCAAAAGCACGCACCTGCCCAGCAAACAAGCCTAGACCAGCAACCCCACCATTCTCTTCACTGCGCTCAAGCAATGCTTGCATACCCACACAAATGCCGAGAAAAGGTCGGTCGCTGCTGACTTCACGAATCACATCGAGCAGGTCATGGCGCTGCATCTCAGCCATGCAATCACGTATTGCGCCCACACCCGGCAGCACAATACGGTCAGCATCACGGATCACTTGTGGATCACTGGTGATTTGCACCCGCGCCGCAGCCACATGCTGCAGTGCTTTGCCCACAGAATGTAAATTACCCATCCCGTAATCAATTACGGCGATGGTTTGCATCACAGGCTGCCCTTAGTAGAAGGCATACGTCCTTCCATGCGTGGGTCCACTTCCACCGCCATACGCAGGGCGCGGCCAAAGGCCTTAAATACAGTTTCAATCTGGTGGTGAGTGTTGGTGCCGCGCAAGTTATCAATATGCAAAGTCACTTGGGCATGGTTAACAAAACCTTGGAAGAACTCTTGGAATAAGTCCACATCAAAGCCGCCCACTAAAGCGCGGGAGTAAGGCACATTCATTTGCAAGCCTGGACGGCCTGAGAAATCTAGGGCAACACGGGATAATGCCTCATCCATAGGGACATAAGAGTGGCCATAGCGACGTAAACCGCGCTTATCACCCACAGCTTTTGCAAAAGCTTGGCCAATGGTAATGCCCACATCCTCAACGGTGTGGTGATCATCAATATGGGTGTCACCGATGCACTCTACATCGATATCAATCAAACCATGGCGCGCAACCTGATCCAACATGTGCTCCATAAAAGGCACACCAATGGCAAAACGCCCCTCACCAGTTCCATCCAAATTAATCGTAGCCTTAATTTGTGTCTCAAGGGTATTACGCTCTACTGAAACCTTACGTTCGGTCATGATTTACTCCACCGCTAAAAGCCGCATGATACGGCCGAGTTAACTCATTAGTTATCCATTATAAGCCTGCAACGTGTATGACCGCTACCGATAGACGTTTTTGAGCGTTACACTTACAGTTCAGTTTAGGAGTTTTTGTAATGCCTGTTTACTTTGAAAGCGCTGAACAGCCTAGCGCGCAAGACTTGGCTGACCTTGAAAAAATCTACGCCGATGCACCCGCCTGGCTGCTCACCCCTTACGCGGATGCAGCTGCTCTCATCGAGCATGGTTTAGCCAGCAACAGCTTGGTTACTGCGCGCTTTAATAGCCGTTTACTGGGTGCTGCCTTGCTGGATAAGCAGCCTGGCACTTGGACGCTTTCACACTTATGTGTCCGTGCTTTAACACGCAAGCGTGGCGTTGCCCGCCGAGTTTTAGAAGAAGCAACTCGTTTAGCCACAGAAGCACAAGCAACTTTGCAAGTAAGTATTGCGCAAGACCAAACAGAGCTCCAACAGATCGCGCAAAACAAGTCACTGGCCATTGTACTGACAGGTTAACAGCGCAGGCTCGCCTGTTTTGCACAGCATCCTGCTCTACACTGTGAGCAATACCATTTATTTTAAAAGAGGAAACAGCCCGTGAAATCTTTTAGCAAGCTTATCGGTCTGCTCCTGCTTGGCGTATTACTGATAGTAGTGGCCGCAGGATTTGCCCTGACCCATTTTTTTGATCCAAACGACTATAAAGAAGAAATCCGCCAACTCGCCCGCGAGCATGCCAACCTTGAGTTGGAGCTCAACGGTGATATTGGCTGGAGTCTATTTCCATGGCTGGGTATCGAAATCACTGATGCCAAAATCGCCAGCGCCGACACCCCCGATGACCCTTTTGCTGATTTGCGTTTGCTGGGTTTATCAGTGCAAGTAATGCCATTGCTGCGCAAAGAAATCCAAATGAGTGACATCCGCATTGACGGTTTAAACTTGACCCTACACCGCAATGCGCAAGGCCAAGGCAACTGGGAGCATATCGGCCAGCCCAGCACTAGCGAGCAAACAACAAGCGCTGAACAACAAACAGCCAGCAGTTCTGAATCCTCTCCCAAGGCACAGCAGCCCGGTCGTGCCAGCAAACCACTGAAGCTGGATATCAACAGCCTAATTGTTAATGGCGCGCGCATTGACTTTCACGACGAGCAAAGCGGCCAACAGTTCAACTTAGAAAGTGTGCAACTCACCACCGGAGCCATTCGTGATGCAGAACCTATTGCGCTAAAGTTCTCTGGCTTTTTCGGCAACAGCAAACCCCTGTTACGGGCCCGCATAGAGCTCACCACTAAAGCCAGTATTGACCAAGGCTTACAACGCTTCGCCCTAGACAGCTTAAAGCTTTCTGGTGAAGTGGCTGGGGAACCGCTCAATGGGAAAACAGCGAACTTCACGGCACGGGGTAATTTACTCTATGACCAAAGCGCACAGGTGGCACGCTGGGATAATCTCCGTCTGTCTGTCAACCAGCTCAAAGCCCTGGGTGAGCTGCAAGTTGCCGAATTAAATACAGCAGCAAAACTCACTGGCGCATTCTCCATTGCTCCAGTCAATTTGCACGAGTTTCTCAGTGGGGTTGGCATTGAATTACCAGCCATGGCGGACAAAAAAGCCCTCAGCCATTTTGAGCTCAGCACCCGTCTCAACGGCACTCACAACAGCTTACTGCTCGATGAGCTGGCTTTGAGTTTTGACCAAACTGCACTCTCCGGCAGCGCTGGTATTAAAGATTTTACTAACAGCACGCTCTACGCCCATCTCAAGGGTGATCAACTGGATGCCGACCGTTACTTGCCCGCGGCTGAAAAAGCAGCAAGCACAGAGCGTCAAGCTGAAGTTAAGCAGCAAACTCAACAAGCTGGCAGCAGCGGCAGCACTGATCTACCGCAAGCTCCGTCAAAATCGGCTTGGAGCTCAGCTGATTTATTGCCCATGGAGCAACTGGGTAAGGTTAATGCTGATGTGGCTCTAACCTTTAATGAACTCACCATCAGCAAATTCCCCATCCTTCAAGCCCAGCTCAAATTACTGGCTAAAGAGGGGGTCATCACCTTAAACAACCTGCAAGGTAACTTGTTTAACGGCGAGTTTAAGAGCAGCGCCAGCCTCAATACGACAACGCCACAGCCGCAATTAACCGCGAAGCTCAATATCAACAATATCCCTATTGAGAAAATCACCCAAACCCTTGGTCAAGAAGTCACCATGACTGGCTTGCTAGATAGCAACATGGATTTACGCAGCCAAGGCAACAGCGAACAAGCTTGGGTTGATCACCTTAATGGCACATTGGACTTTGCTCTACACCAAGGTGTTTTGCTTGACGCTAACCTTGAACGCCAACTGTGCATTGGTATTGCCACGTTAAACCGCAAACAACTGGCTCCAGCCACAGGCAGCAAAGACACGCCATTTAATGATTTGCGCGGCACCTTAAAAATCCGTAATGGCGTAGCTAATAATCAAAACTTACGGGTCGCCATTCCCGGTTTAAGCGTTAAAGGCCAAGGCGATATAAACTTGCGCGTACTCAGTTTAGATTACCACTTAGGCATCTTAATTGAGGGCGACACCCAGCCTCAGGCTGACCCTGCCTGCCAAGTGAATAAAAACTTTGCCGGTTTAGAGTGGCCAGTACGCTGCCGCGGTCCGCTGGAGCTTGGCGCAAAAGCCTGCCGCATTGATCAAGATGCTTTAGCTAAAGCTGCGGCCAGCCGTGCCGGCGAAAAAATCACCGAGAAACTCCACGAAAAGCTGGATGAAAAACTCGGTGGTAAGGTTCGCCCTGAACTCAAAGACGCCATTAAAGGGTTATTTAACCGATGAACCCTGCAGCCTTTGGCCCCGCGGTAGTCGCTTGGTACGCCGAGCATGGACGTAAGAACTTGCCCTGGCAGCAAGCTGTTTCGCCCTACCGCGTTTGGGTTTCGGAAATTATGTTGCAACAAACCCAAGTCAGCACCGTCATCGACTACTTCACCCGTTTTATGCACGCCCTGCCCAATGTCCAAGCCTTAGCTGCTGCGCCACTGGATGAAGTCCTGCATTTATGGACCGGCCTAGGTTATTACACGCGAGCGCGCAATTTACATAAAACCGCTCAGCTCATTTGTCAAGATTATGACGGTGAGTTTCCCCGCAGCGCTGCAGCCTTGGCTACGTTGCCCGGCATTGGGCCTTCGACCGCCGGCGCTATAGCCAGCTTAAGCATGGGCTTGCGTGCACCTATTTTGGATGGCAACGTCAAGCGTGTCTTAGCGCGCTACAGCGCCGAGAGCGAATACCCCGGTGCCAGCCAAGCCAGTAAGCGTTTATGGCAATTATCAGAACAACTCACGCCGCAACAGGACGTTGCCCATTACACCCAAGCTATGATGGATTTAGGTGCCACACTCTGTACCCGCAAACAGCCTGATTGTCCGCGCTGCCCTGTGCGCAGAGGCTGCTTAGCTTATGCCAATGAGCAACAGCACCTGATTCCGGTTCCCCGCCCACGCAAAAAGCTGCCGGTAAGGTGCGTAGCGATGCCGCTGTTGGTTAACCAAGATAACGCTATACTTCTGCAAGAGCGTCCCGCTACGGGCATCTGGGGTGGTTTATGGAGCCTGCCAGAGCTGGACAGCATTGATCTTCTTGAGCCGCTGTTACAGCAATATCAACTGCACACCCAGCAGCAACAACCGCTAGCACCGCTACGGCATACCTTTAGCCACTTCCACTTGGACATTGAACCATGGCTCATTCATGTACACAGCAATGCAGCACCGGTCGTGGCCGAACACAATTGGCTCTGGTATAACTCAGCCAACCCTCCGCGCTTAGGTTTAGCAGCTCCCGTTAAGGAGTTGCTTGAGCGCGCACTTATTCAGTTGCAACAGGAGATTTAAGATGACTCGTATGGTTATGTGTCGTAAACACCACAAAGAACTCGCCGGTTTAGCCCGTGCGCCATTCCCTGGCAGCAAAGGCGAAGATATTTACAACAACATTTCACAACAGGCTTGGGATGAGTGGCAAACCCATCAGACCATGCTAATTAACGAACGCCACCTCAATATGATGGATGCTGATGACCGTAAATTCATCATGGCGGAAATGGATAAATTCTTCGCCGGCGAAGAATTTGCGCAAGCTGAAGGCTATGTTCCACCAAGCGAATAAAACTATTTTCAACAACAGGCTTGACAGCAGGGGTTAAAATCTATTTAATTACGCCCCGTTGGCCCGGATAGCTCAGTCGGTAGAGCAGAGGATTGAAAATCCTCGTGTCGGCGGTTCGATTCCGTCTCCGGGCACCATATTTAAGAAGCTCATTCAAAAGGAATGAGCTTTTTTTTTGCCGAACAACTGGCACCCGCCATAAAGTTGTATTTCAACTTATTTTCATCTTGCTTAGCAGCGAAACCCTATACAATGTGAATACCCTCTCATTTTGAGTTTGCTACCCAAATGAAATCAGAGCACACCCTATTAAAGTTTTTTTTAACCTATGCAGTGCTGGTAATAGGCGGGTTGCTGGGTAGCTATTTTTTCTCTCCTGGCCTTGCTCCTGATTCAGCCTCGACAACCCCGTTACAACTGCTTGGCATAGCCAGTTTCGGTGTATTTTCTTTGTTGTATTGGGGCCTAGCTTTGTTAAGCAGTAGCAAGCAAAAATCTCACGATCAAGATAGTCTTAAAGTTGATCAAGAGCGCATCAATCTAGCTTTGGACGCAGCCCAAATAGCCCTTTGGGACTGGAGTCTAAATGAGCAACAAGAAGTGTTCTTCTCCACCACCTACTGCGCTAATTTAGGCTACAGCCAAGAAGAATTTGGTAACAACCAGCAGGCTTGGCAAAGTCGCTTACTCGCCGAAGAGCGTGAGCGCATTTATCTTTCAGTAATGAATTTTATCGCTGAAGGCGAAGGCAGCTATGACAGCACCTACCGCATGCTGCACAAAGACAACACCCCTCGCTGGATCCGCTCCCGTGGTCGCTTACTAAGGAACTCAGCTGGCCAAGCCACACGTTTTATTGGTATTGCCCAAGATATTACTGAGCAGCGCAGCACCGAAGAGCGTTTGCAACAAGCCAATGCTGTATTTGCATCGAGCCATGAAGGCATCTTGATTACCGACCACACCAATACAATTGTGCATATCAACCCAGCCTTCAGTAAAATTACCGGTTACAGCGCCGATGAAGTACTTGGGCAAACACCGCGCATGTTTAAATCCGGTCGCCACAGTCCAGAGTTTTACAAAATCTTATGGACTACCCTAGAGTCAACTAACCAGTGGAGCGGTGAGATCTGGAATCGCCGTAAAAGCGGTGAAATCCTCCCGCAATA
>JAAYTE010000123.1 GCA_012518175.1 Gammaproteobacteria bacterium
TTATCAGCCATGGTCAACACCCGCCCAGTGGGTCGTTGCAAAAGCTGGTCAATCACTTGCTCATAATCACTAAATAGTTCAAGCACAATCGCCTGCTTATTACGAAAGTGATAGTACAAGTTACCCGGTGAAATGCTCAGGTGCGCGGCAATATGATTGGTGGTGACCTGACGCTCGCCATCTTGGTTAAACAACTCAAGGGCAGCCTGCACAATACGCTGCCGGGTACTTAATGCGCCACTTGCTGGCGTCTCTGTTGTTTGTTCGGCCAATCTAACCTCTCTTCGCTATGTTCTGTATCGACCTTGCTGTGTCGGCCGCTCGTACCGTGCAAAATTACCGGCCAGCTAGAGTAAAGACTCTAAACCCCTTGACCGCCTAGAGCAATTACTCTAATAATAATGCATCACTTGTTTGCTGGCGAATTTTATCATGTCTAATAATACCCCCATCAATGCTTTAAGCGACTTACTCAGCGCGCAACAACAGGCTTTTCAGGCGCAACTTATGCCCAGCGCTGAGCAACGCATTGCATGGTTACGCGCCTTACGTGAAGTGCTCGTCAGTGAACAAAAATTGTTGTGCGAAACCATTAGCGCCGATTTCAGCCATCGCAGTCATGATGAAACCCTGCTCGCTGAGTTAATGCCCAGCCTTGAAGGCATTGACTATGCCTGCAAGCGCATCAAGCGCTGGATGAAGCCGGTCAAACGTAAAGTCGGTATCGCATTTCAACCGGCCTCTGCGCAAGTGGTTTACCAACCAGTGGGGGTGGTGGGGGTGATTGTGCCGTGGAATTACCCACTGTTTTTAAGTATTGGTCCTTTAACCGGTGCGTTGGCTGCTGGTAATCGAGTGATGATTAAAATGAGCGAGCACACCCCCCGTACGGCACAGCTGCTTAAAGAGTTACTAGCTCGGGTGTTTCCTGAAGACCTTGTCTGCGTGGTACAAGGTGAAGCAGATCTAGCTGCAGCTTTTTCTGAACTGGCTTTCAATCACCTATTATTCACTGGCTCCACTCAGGTGGGTAAACATGTCATGCGCGCCGCAGCCAAGAACCTCACCCCAGTCACTTTAGAGCTGGGCGGCAAATCTCCGGCGATCATCAGCGCCGCTGTACCTTTAGCAGAAGCAGCCGAACGCATTGCCTTTGGCAAAATGGTTAACTCAGGGCAAACCTGCGTCGCGCCAGATTATATTTTAGTACCGGAAACACGCGTGGATGAGTTTATCGAGGCCATGCGCAGCACAGTGCTGAAGTTCTACCCCAAGCTGGCTGACAACCCTGATTACACGGCCATTATTAACCCACAACACCTACAGCGCTTACAAGAAACCATTCACGATGCCACTGCCAAAGGTGCCCAAGCGATTAGCGTGCACCCTGAAGGGCAAGAGCAACGCTTACCGCTGACCTTATTGCGCAATGTCACCGATGACATGCGGGTGATGCAAGATGAAATCTTTGGGCCAATTCTGCCCATTGTCAGCTATACAACCCTAGACGATGCTTTAGCCTATATTGCCCAGCGTCCACGGCCATTGGCACTGTATTACTTTGGTTATGCGCGCGATGAGCAACAGTACGTGCTGCACAACAGCCACGCCGGCGGCGTTTGTATCAACGACACCTTACTGCATGTGGCCCAGCATGATTTACCCTTTGGCGGCATCGGCCCTTCTGGTATGGGCCACTACCACGCCCACGAAGGGTTTCTAACCTTTAGCCACAGTAAAGCTGTGTTCAGTAAACAGAAGCTGAATGCCGCTAAACTAATTTATCCGCCTTACGGTGGCTGGCTGCAAAAGTTAATTTTGAAATTTTTTGTACGCTAACCCTAAGCTGTAGACGAGGCGATACTATGCCCAACACTCTTGACTCTAGCGAGTTTTCCCGGCGCGGCTTCCTCAAACTGAGCGCAGCTTCTGCGGCGACCTTAACGGTACTCAGTTTGTCAGCCAACCTCAGCGGCTGCAGCAGCGATTCTGCCAGCAATGGCTTTATTGTGCTGCGCAATGACGATCTGGTATTTTTAAGCGCATTGCTCCCCGTACTCTATAGCGGTGCTGTCACTGCTGAACAGATGCAGCACAATCTTGCCAACACTTTGCACGCCATTGATGCAAGTTTGGCCAGCTTTTCACCGGCAATGCGCAAGCTGACTTTGCAACTCTTTGATGTACTGAGCAATCCTCTGACCCGCGGTCCACTCACCGGGGTTTGGGGGGCCTGGCCAGAAGCTTCAGCTAAAGCCATACAACAGTTTCTAAAGCGCTGGGAAAACAGCCGTTTTGATCTATTAAAAATGGGCCACAGCGCCTTACTGCAACTGACCATGCTCGCCCATTACGGACAATCCAGCGCATGGCACCACTGCGGCTATCCTGGGCCTCCAGCGCTACAATAGAAGTTAAAAGCGCCCTTAAGTTATCTTCTCCACAATAACAATATAGAGAATCAGCATGTCCATTCCAGATCCTTTCCTGCAAGGCATCCATAACGGCTGGCACGTACAAAATGCCGCGCTACTGACGAACGACCTGCACTTAGAAGCGGATGTGGTCATTGTTGGCAGCGGTGCCGGCGGCGCTACCAGCGCTGAGTTATTAAGCGCCGCAGGTTTGCGTGTGCTGATTGTGGAAGAAGGGCCGCTGCGCACCAGCACTGACTTTAAAATGCAAGAACCCACAGCCTACGCTGAGCTCTATCAGGAAGGTATGGGGCGCATGAGCAAAGACGGTGCCATTACCATTATGCAAGGCCGCGCCGTAGGTGGTACCACCTTAATTAACTGGACCTCCAGTTTTCGCACCCCACCGGAAACCTTGGCGCACTGGGCACGTGAGCATGCCGTCAGCGGTTTAGATAGCGCAACTTTACAGCCTTGGTTTGCGCGCATGGAGCAACGCCTTGGGGTTGCTCCTTGGCACACCCCAGCCAACGCCAACAATGACGTGATCAAGCGCGGCTGCCAAACCCTCGATCTGGACTGGGCAGTGATTCCGCGCAATGTACGTGGTTGTGCCAATTTAGGCTATTGCGGGCTGGGCTGCCCACTGAATGCCAAGCAATCGATGCTGGTGACCAGTCTTCCGGCCAGTTTAAATAACAACGCCAGCCTGCTGTATTTAGCCCGCGCTGAGCGTTTAGTGCTTGACCAGGATCGCGTGCAGCAACTGGAGTGCCATGCCCTTGATGCGCGCGGCGTGGCGCCCACTGGGCAAAAAATCAGCATTCGCGCCAAGCACTATATTTTGGCCGGTGGCGGCATCAATACCCCAGCCATTTTACTGCGCTCCAAAGCCCCAGACCCCTATAAACTCTGTGGAAAACGGACCTTTCTGCACACGACCAGCTTTTCTGCAGCGCAGTTTGCCGAAACCATCAACCCGTTTTATGGCGCACCACAGTCGATTTATAGCGACCACTTCCAATGGCGTGACGGTGTCACTGGACCTATGGGTTACAAACTGGAAGTTCCACCGCTACAGCCAGCTTTTGCTGCGACCATTCTGGGCGGCTATGGCGCAGTCAGTGCGCAACGCATGGCACAACTGCCGCACACCCATATGATGATTGCGTTAATGCGTGACGGCTTCCATCCCGATAGCGCCAGCGGCACCGTTGAACTGCGCAGCGACGGCAGTCCTGTGCTGGATTATCAGATGACGCCATATACCTGGGACGGCATTCGTCGCGCCTATCACAGTATGGCTGAGATCCAGTTTGCCGCAGGGGCGCAAAAAGTCTTTCCAGTACATGCTGACGCTGACTATGCAACCAACTTAAGCAAGGTCAAAACCATGATTGATGGCTTAGATTTATCCTTGTATCGCACCCGCCTTGGCAGCGCCCATGTAATGGGGGGCTGCGCCATGAGTGACGACCCTAAGCAAGGCGTGACCAATAGCCTAGGCGTGCATCAGCAACTGGAAAACCTATCGATTCATGATGGTTCTTTATTCCCCACTAGCATTGGCGCCAACCCTCAGTTATCGATTTATGCCCTCTGTGCTCTGCTGAGCGAAAAACTGACACAACGACTTACGGTTTAGTCGCAACAAAGCGTGCTGCGCGACTGGCTGCAAACGGCTACGGGGCGTAGACTAATCGCCAGTTCTAGGCTTTTCTGTGTAGATCTGATAGTTATAAGTCATACGCCCCTTCCACGCTCTACCTAGTGAGATACTGCATGTCCGTTTGGAGCTCATTTAAATCTCTGTACTTTGCCACTTTATTGATGCTCTTAGGTTCAGGTTTGTTAAGCACTTACCTAGCCTTGGATGTGGCAGAACGGGCAGACGGAGTTTGGGTGGGGGCACTCATGACCGGCTTCTATTTAGGTCTAGTGCTCGGTGGCAAACTGGGTCACCGCCTCATTGCCAGAGTGGGCCATATTCGCACCTATGTTGCCAGCGCAGGCATCGTTACCGCAGCGGTACTGCTGCACGGTCTAACCGAAAACTTATCAGCTTGGCTGGCGCTACGGGTTGTAGTGGGGCTGGGCATGATGTCCATGTATATGGTGGTGGAAAGCTGGCTCAATGAGCAAAGTTCCTCAGAAGAGCGCGGCATGGTGTTCTCTGGCTATATGATGGCCTCCTACCTCGGCTCGGTACTCGGCCAACTGGTCCTAGCAGCCATACCTACGCTTGATATCAGCCTACTGTTACTGGTGGCTCTGTGCTTTTCCTTATGTTTGGTGCCGGTCGCCTTAACTCGGCGCATTCACCCTGAACCTTTGCACCCTGCGCCTTTAGAGCCTCGTTATTTTTTCCAGCGCGTACCCTTGTCGATGATTACCAGTTTGGCCGCCGGTGCGATGGTCGGTGCTTTTTACGGTTTAGCCCCGCTGTATGCCAGTCGTATTGGTTTACCCACACAAATGATTGGTCTCTTTATGGCCACCTGCATTGTCGCCAGCTTACTGGCACAGATTCCGCTAGGCTGGTTATCTGACCGAGTGGATCGCCCAACATTAATTCGTGTCTGCAGCGCACTGTTAATGCTGATTGCGCTCCCGCAAGCATTGTGGAGCGATTTACCGGTTATCTTTATTTTTATTGGTGGCAGCCTTACTTGCATGCTGCTGTTTAGTCTTTACCCGCTGGCAGTGGCCTTTGCCAATGACAATATTGAAGCAGAAAAACGCGTTTCGCTGACTGCGGTGTTACTGACCACCTTTGGCTTAGGTGCCAGCATTAGCCCACTATTAGTGGGTGCACTAATGAAAACTCTCGGCCCCAATATGCTGTTTGCCGCATTCAGTTTATTTGCCATGTACATTGCCATTCGCGTACGCCCAGAGGTTATTACTGGCGACACGCTCAGCGAAGAAGCGCCCCTACAACACATCAGCATGCCAGACGGTATTAGTAGCTCACCCTTATCCGCCGCCCTTGACCCCCGTGTTGAGGAAAGCCACGTACAAGAGCAAATGCAAGACAGCCCTCTGGCGGAGGTTGGGGAA
>JAAYTE010000124.1 GCA_012518175.1 Gammaproteobacteria bacterium
GCCCGCGGCTTAGATATTGAGCAGTTGCCGCACGTGATTAACTTTGATCTGCCCACTGTTGCACACGATTATGTGCATCGCATTGGCCGTACCGGGCGCGCTGGGCTATCCGGTGAGGCGGTATCGTTAGTCAGTGCTGATGAGCTGGACGAGCTGATTGCTATTGAGGCCTTGCTGGGGCTTACGTTGCAACGCTTTGATGAGCCAGACTTTTATGCTGAGCACCGTTTGCCAGAAACAACCTTAGGCGTTGGGCGGGTTAAAAAGCCGAAGAAGCCTAAAAAAGGTAAAGCGGCTCTAGCATCTGGGCAGATTCATTTGGGCGATGCATTTCCTGTAGAGAGCAAGCCGCAAGTGGTTGCTG
This sequence comes from Gammaproteobacteria bacterium, assembly GCA_012518175.1. Classification (GTDB taxonomy): domain Bacteria; phylum Pseudomonadota; class Gammaproteobacteria; order Pseudomonadales; family Pseudomonadaceae; genus Denitrificimonas. The sequence goes on from JAAYTE010000124.1 coordinate 365, forward strand.
TGCGGCAAATGCCAAAACTGGCTGTGCAGGGGCGCGGCAAGCCTAAAGCAAAGCCGAGCAAGGCTAAACCCCGTTAGGCTACGCCAGCGTCAGCGGGTAATGGGCAGTAATTGTCGGCAGTCTTTGGCGTGAAAGTCCGTTAAATCAGGCCAGAGGTTTTCGTTGGTGTTGACCTGCACAGCATAGCTGCCAGCGGCTTTTGCGGTTTTTAAATCCATCGAGAAATCGCCCACCATAATCATTTCCTGAGGCGCTACTTGCCAGTGTGCAGCAATTTTAAGCAGTCCATCAGGGTGTGGTTTGGGTGTGGCTTGTTCGCGACCGTAAATCAGAGGATCACTAAAGTAATCCAGCAGATCAATGGCTTGCAGGGTTAGCACAGCAAGTTCTTTGGCGTTGCGGGTCAAAATGGCCAGTTGGCGGCCTTGCTCGTGCAGCTGTTGCACCAGTTCAATGGCCCCTGGTGCTGGCTGCGAGTTAAGTGCGAGCTGGCGCTCATGCTCCAGTAGCCAAGCATGTTTTTGTTGCGCCTCAGTCTGTGGCAGTGATGCCAAGTGGCCTAATATATCGGCCTGCTCAGGTATTTCCAGCATCCGCCGTATATATAAAAAGTCGTGCACAGCAATGGTCAAAGTGCCGTCCATATCAAAGACCCAATGCTGACAGTATTTTAAGCGTGTTGGCATGTGTTTAACCCATTATATCCTTGTGCTGCCAGTCGCCCCGCGCACGGGTGAGGCCTTCTTGGGCGACCGAGGCAACTAAGCGACCGTCCCGAGTATAAATGCTGCCGCGGGCGAAACCACGCGAGTTACCCGCCCAAGGACTGTCCGTGGAGTACAGCAACCAGTCGTCGAGGCACACTTCTTCGTGAAACCAGATGGCGTGATCAAGGCTGGCCACTTGCATTTGCGGTTGCCAGATCGACGCGCCGTGGGGCAGTAAAGAGGTGGTCAGTAAGCCAAAGTCTGAGGCGTAGGCCAGCAGGTGTTTGTGCAGTGCCGGTGATTGCGGCAAAGTGCCGGCGGCCTTGAACCAAACTTGCTTGATAGGCTCGCTGATGGCTGGGTTAAGCGGGTCAAGCACTTGCACCGGACGAGTTTCAATAGCTTTGGCGCGGAGCATTTTATCGCGTTTTTCTTTTGATAGAGCTTTGGCCAGGTGCGGTGATAACTCTTCTTCAGGAATAAGGTCTTCGGGTTGCGGCACGTCAGGCATTTCAGTTTGGTGGCGAAAGCCTTCTTCTTGCTCATGGAAGGAAGCGCTGCAGGTAAAGATAGTGTGGCCGTTTTGAATGGCGGTGACCCGGCGTGTGCTAAAACTGCCGCCGTCACGGACGCGTTCAACTTGATAGATAACGGGTTTTTTCGCATCACCAGCACGTAAAAAATAGCCATGCAGGGAGTTGGCTTGCCGTGCGCTATCGACAGTTTGGCTGGCTGCAGATAAGGCTTGCCCGAGAACTTGGCCGCCAAACAGCTGACGAAAGCCTAAATCTTGGCTGGCGCCGCGAAATAAGTTTTCCTCGATGGTTTCCATACTCAATAGCGACACTAATTGGTCAAGAATTGAATTCATTGTGTTCCTCATGGGTTGGCAGAGAGATGATGTTGAGATGCTTGGTTGTGTGACTGCGGAACGGATCTTAAGGCTTTTTTAGACTTTTGTCGGCCATTTGTCGCTGAAAACTAACAGTGAGGGCTTTGGGGTTTTGCCGAGAGCGGCCACTGTATTCAGCGCTGAGGGTGATTCTGAAGTGTTTGTGCGCTGTTTATCCTGCCTTGGCTGAGCGGTATTTGCAGTGCTAGCGGTTGGCGATTGCAGAATTTATTATCAGTGCTTGCGGTGGCGGCCAATGCCCCGTAACCTTTGCTGCGGAGAGTCGATCGGACAGTCGCTGTTTCGCTACTTCGGTAGTGAGAGGGAGGAAAGTCCGGGCTCCATAGGGCAAAGTGCCAGGTAACTCCTGGGAGGCGTGAGCTTACGGACAGTGCCGCAGAAAATTACCGCCTAAGCACGTAAGTGCCGGTAAGGGTGAAAAGGTGCGGTAAGAGCGCACCGCACGGCTGGTAACAGTCCGTGGCTAGGCAAACCCCACTTGGAGCAAGACCAAATAGGGATCCATTAGGCGTGGCCCGCGCTGGATCCGGGTAGGTTGCTTGAGGTCGTCAGTGATGGCGATCCTAGAGGAATGACTGTTCACGACAAAACCCGGC
>JAAYTE010000125.1 GCA_012518175.1 Gammaproteobacteria bacterium
AAAATCTTATGACGCTATGTGTGTCGCCTGTCACGGCCCAGAAGGTAAAGGCAACCAAGCGCTTGGTTCACCTAACCTAACTGATAAAGTCTGGTTATACGGCTCAAGCTTCAACCAAGTCCAGCAGACCATTCGTTATGGTCGTAATGGTGTCATGCCAGCCCAAGAAGACTTCTTAGGCAATGACAAAGTGCACTTATTAACAGCTTATATCTACAGCCTTTCGCACGATGAAAAAGATCAGTAAATGACACGTGCGACATGCTGTCACTCTCTGCTGGAACGTCAGCAGGCGTACCATATAAAGCAGTTATAAGCTAACCTCGGCCAGCACATGCTGGCCGAGTATTTTAAAAACCGCAGCGGTACCCCTGATGACTGAACAAATACCTGTAAAAAATATCACCCCGAAAAAAGACAGCGTTGACTTATACGCTAAGCGAGAGGCAATTTACACGCGCGCGTTTACGGGGATCTTCCGCAACATCCGTATTGTCTTTGGCGTCTTCCTGTTTCTTTTGTTCCTTGGCACTGCTTGGCTGCAGTGGGGTGACCGCCAAGCTGTATGGTGGAATCTACCTGAACGAAAGTTTTATATTTTTGGCGCAACTTATTGGCCACAAGATTTTATGCTGCTCTCTTGGGTGCTCATTATTTGCGCCTTTGGCTTGTTTTTTATTACAGTTTTTGCCGGTCGCGTGTGGTGCGGTTATGCCTGCCCGCAAAGCGTCTGGACTTGGATTTTCATGTGGTGCGAAAAAGTCACTGAAGGTGACCGCAACGCACGTATGAAGCTTGATAAAGCGCCTATGTCTGCTAATAAGTTTTTGCGTAAAGCCGCAAAACATTTTATGTGGATCAGTATCGGGCTCATTACCGGGCTTACTTTTGTCGGTTACTTCACCCCCATCCGCGAACTGCCATTGGAACTACTCACCGGGCAAGCTGATGGCTGGGCTTACTTTTGGGTGGGCTTTTTCACCCTACTTACCTACCTCAATGCCGGCTGGTTACGCGAACAAGTCTGTATTCATATGTGCCCTTACTCACGCTTTCAAAGTGTGATGTTTGATAAAGACACTTTGATTGTCTCCTATGACCCAGAGCGCGGTGAGAAGCGCGGTCCACGCCGCAAAGGCAGCGACTATAAAGCTGAAGGTTTAGGTGACTGTATTGACTGTAAGCTTTGCGTACATGTCTGCCCAACTGGGATTGATATTCGTGACGGTTTGCAAATTGCCTGTATTGGTTGCGCCGCATGTATTGATGCCTGTGATGACGTGATGCTTAAAGTCGGCTATCCAAAAGGGTTGATTAGCTACACCACAGAGCACAATTTATCAGGGCAAAAAACCAAGCTTATTCGTCCACGCCTGATTGGCTACGCTGCCGCATTGTTGATTATGAGTAGCTTATTTGGCTACGCGGTTTTCAACCGCACCCTAGTTGAGCTCAACGTTATTAAAGACCGCACCCCATACCGGGAAAACTTAGAAGGTCGGATCGAAAACGTCTACACTCTAAAAATCATGAACAAAGATCAAAAAGACCATGTCTATATGATTGAAGCCAGCGGCCTCAATGGCTTGGCTCTTGAAGGCAAAAACCACATCACAGCTGCTGCTGGCGAGATTTTATCTGTCCCTGTCTCCATTTCAGTGGACATTGAAGATATTCCTTCCAGCACCAACACAGTTGAGTTTAAGATTTACTCCACTGATGATGAAGACATTAGCCGATCAGCAGAAAGCCGCTTCCTCGGCCCATCCATTCGTTAATTTAAGGATCTTGTATGCAGCCTGAAGACAATGTTTTACCCTGGTATAAAGAGTTTTGGCCTTGGTTTATCATTGGTATGCTCAGTTTTTCTGTGGTGCTCGGGCTGTCTTTACTGACGATCTCAATCCGTAATGCCGACAGCTTAGTGGTGGATAACTACTATGATGCCGGCAAAGGCATTAACACCTCACTTGAGCGCGAGCGCTTGGCTGATCTTTTAGAGATTGGCGGTGTGCTCAGTTTAGACAGTAAAATTGGCCAGGTTGAGTTTGTCCTCAATGGCAACAGCAGACCACAACACTTGGTACTCAACCTTATATCGCCAACCCAACCTGAGCGTGACCGTCGTATCGTGCTGCAGCCGGTGAGCGCTGACACCTACCGTGGTTTATTAGAAGAAGATATCCAAGGTCGCCGTTTTGTCGAGATTCTCGGCACAGAAAATGCTGAAGACTGGCGTTTGTTTGAAGAGCACACCTTGGTAAGTCAACAGCCCATTACCCTGGGCGAATAAGCCTCAACCACTGGCCTGTGATGACAGGCTTTAGTGGTAACTGTTTTATTTATATAGCTGACTATTATGGCTACGCCTGTATCTTGTTTTCACTGCGGCTTACCGGTTCTTACCGGTAATGCCTATACCGCTGTAGTACTCAAGGAAGAGCGCATTTTTTGCTGCCCGGGCTGTCAAGCGGTAGCACAAACCATCATTGCTGGCGGCCTAGAAAGCTATTACCAGCACCGCAGCGAACCCTCAGCCAACCCAGAGGCGCTACCTGGGGTGCTGCCTGACGAGCTGCTTCTACTCGACCGTGAAGACATCCAAAAACCTTTTGTCAGCACCTCTGACAACATCAGCCAAACTCGCCTACTGATTGAAGGTATTACCTGTGCGGCCTGCGGCTGGTTGATCGAAAAACACCTTAAACAATTGCCGGGCGTACTGGAAGCCACACTCAATTTAAGCAACCACCGTTTGTTTATCAGCTGGGATGCAGAACAAGTCGCGCTCTCAGACCTGATGAAAACTATCCGGCACATTGGCTATGCCGCCCACCCTTGGCAACCCGACAAAGTCAGCGAGCAAATGCAAGCGGATAACCGCCGCGCGCTGCGCAAACTCGGTGTGGCAGGCTTGCTCTGGATGCAAGTGATGATGGCCTCTATGGCCACTTGGCCAGAGTTTAACCTCGACCTATCGGCGGGCATGGACGGTTTGCTGCGCTGGACTAGCTTAATCCTCACCACCCCCATCGTTTTTTATTGCAGCAGTGAATTTTTTACCGGAGCGCTGCGTGACCTGCGAACACGGCACCTGACCATGGACGTATCGGTCTCGCTGGCCATTGCCGGGGCCTATGCTGCCGGTATTTGGTCAACTGTTACCGGCCAAGGTGATTTATATTTTGATGCCGCAGGCATGTTTGCTCTGTTTTTATTGTCCGGTCGCTATTTGGAGCGCCGTGCGCGTGAGCGCACTACCGCAGCCACCACACAGTTGGTTAACTTGCTGCCCGCTTCGTGCTTGCGCCTGACTGCGGAGGGCAATAGCGAGCGTATTTTACTCAGCGAGCTGCAACAAGGTGACCAGCTTTTAGTTCCTCCAGGCAACCTCATTCCGGCCGATGGCCGTATTCTAAGCGGCCAATCTAGCGTGGACGAATCATTGCTGACCGGTGAGTACCTACCTCTAACCAAACAGCCTGGCGACACAGTTGCAGCTGGCACGTTAAATATTGAAGGGCCACTGACCATTGATGTTGTAGCCCTCGGTGAGGCCACTCAGCTTTCTGCGATTGTACGTTTACTGGAACGTGCGCAATCATTAAAACCACGCCTGGCTGAACTGGCGGACACTGTAGCGCAGTGGTTCTTAATCAGCGTATTACTGATTGCGGCAATTGTGGGTCTGGTCTGGTGGCAGATCGACCCTTCCCGAGCCTTCTGGGTGGTTTTATCACTATTAGTGGCCACCTGCCCTTGCGCACTTTCCCTGGCAACTCCGACAGCCTTAACCACAGCCACCGGCTCCTTACACAAGCTTGGCTTACTGATCACCAAAGGCCATGTGTTAGAAAGCTTTCAGAAAGTTGATACAGTTATTTTTGATAAAACTGGCACCTTAACGGAAGGCAAACTCACCTTAAAACGCATTCTGCCCTTGGCACAGTTGAACGAACATGACTGCCACCAACTCGCCGCAGCCTTGGAAAGCCACTCCGAGCACCCCATTGCCCGTGCTTTTGGTCGTACTCAGCTGGCCGCTCACAATGTTAGCAGCGCGCCCGGTTTAGGCCTTGAAGGCACAGTCCAGGGCCAGCAACTGCGGATTGGTCGGCCCGACTATGTCAGTGCTTTAGGCGACTACCCAGCCCCGGCCATGCCCAGTGCCGAAGGCCAGTGGCTGCTACTTGGTGATCACCAACAAGCTTTAGCTTGGTTTGCCCTGGATGACCAATTACGCGCAGATGCGCCAGCATTACTCGACGCCTGTCGTGCTCGTGGCTGGCACGTGTTGTTATTGTCCGGCGATAGCTCGCCGATGGTTCAACACATTGCGCAACAATTGCAGATTGAAGATGCCCGTGGTGGTCTTACCCCAGATGATAAACTCAATGTCTTAAAAGACTTGCACAGCCAAGACCGTCACGTGCTGATGTTGGGCGATGGTGTCAATGATGTGCCAGTCTTAGCCGCTGCGGATATCAGTATTGCCATGGGCAGTGCCACTGACTTAGCAAAAACCACCGCTGATGCGATTTTGCTTTCCAACCGCCTCAGTAGTTTAGTCAGCGCACTGAGCGTCGCGAAGAAAACACGTCGCGTGATTATTGAAAACCTTGGCTGGGCAACTCTGTACAATGGCTTAGTAATCCCCTTTGCCGCTGTTGGCTGGGTCACCCCAGGATGGGCAGCGCTGGGCATGTCAGTTAGCTCACTGCTCGTGGTGTTAAACGCACTACGCCTGACCCGCTTTAGTGAGTGAACGTAGCAATATTTTAGCGAGGCACATGATGGCAGCTTTATATGTGATGGTTCCAGCAGCAATGATTATTGTTGCCTTAGCAATTTGGTTATTTTTTTGGGCAGTAGATAATGGTCAGTATGAAGACCTAGACAGCCCAGCACACAGCATTTTATTTGACGATGAAGACCCAATGCACATTGCTAGCGTAAAAGAGCAAAACGCCCCAGCCGAGACAAGCGATACCGCTAAACATGATTGATTTAATCCCACTGCTGGCCTCCGCATTTATTCTTGGCTTGCTCGGCGCCGGTCACTGCCTAGGCATGTGCGGTGGTTTGATGGGTGCTTTAACCATGAGTATTCCCAAACAGCATCAAGACAAGCGCCTGCGCATGATCATTGCCTATAATCTAGGCCGCGTCAGTAGCTACGCCGTTGCTGGCTTTTTGTTTGGGCTGCTGGGCTGGGCTGTGGAGCAAACCCCAGCGGCAGCGGCTTTACGTATCATTGCTGGATTATTACTGATTAGCTTAGGCCTATATTTAGCCGGCTGGTGGCATGGCTTAACCCGCATTGAAAACCTTGGCCGTCACCTGTGGAAATATATCCAACCAGTTGCTGGGCGCTTACTCCCTGTCACCAGCACACCGCAAGCTTTGCTGCTTGGCGCTCTTTGGGGTTGGCTGCCCTGTGGCTTGGTCTACAGCACGCTGTTTTGGACTGCCAGTCAGGGCGATGCTGCAACCAGCGCACTACTGATGTTTACTTTTGGCTTAGGGACTTGGCCAGTATTGCTCGCTTCTGGCTTAGCCGCTGAGCGTGTAACAGCCTTTCTGCGGAAGAAAAACGTGCGCTACGCAGCCGGGCTCATGGTGATCCTCTATGGACTCTGGACCTTACCCGGCCCACACCAGCATTGGCTCATGGGGCATTAATAAGGCCTACAGCAAAGATTTACGCTTGATACAGATCAACAGCAATACGACTTGCGCACCCTATACTCGCAGATAAGGCTTGGCGACTAGGGAATAAAATCACATGGCTCACACTACTGAATGGAACGAAAGTTTATTTCGCACCTACCACCGCTTAAATAAACCATACAGCTCATACCCTACAGTCGAGCAATTTCAGCACAACATCAGCGCCTTTGAACGTTTTAGCGCCTTGCGCACGAGCCGCCAAGCACAGCGCGCGCTGGCTTTAAATGTCCACATCCCCTTCAGTGCGAATGCATGTTATTACGGCACTGAAAAAAACATCGTGACTAAAGACCGCAGTCGCAGCACTGCTTACTTGCGCAGCCTTGAACAAGAAATGCGCTTGATTGCCAAGCACGTAAACCCACAACAAAGTATTGAACAGCTGCATTTAGGTGGCGCCACACCCACTTTTTTAAATCCCAGCGAATTACGCCAGTTAATGGGTTACTTAAAAGACAATTTTAATGTCGACAGCAACAACTTCAGCCAGTACACCATTGATATTGATCCGCGCGAAACCGACTGGTCGACCATGGGGGTTTTACGCGACATTGGTTTCAACCGCGTTAATATCGAAGTGCAAGGCTTAGCTCCAGATGTACAGCGAGCAATCAACCGCTTACAAACCATTGAGCAAACGCAAAATATAGTGGAAGCCGCGCGAACTTTGCAGTTTCGCACTGTGAGCATTAACTTAATTTATGGTCTGCCCAAACAAACGCCTTTTTCCTTTACCCAAGCATTAACAGAGGTACTAGCACTCATTCCTGATCGCGTAGTCTTACAAGGTTTTCAGCACCAACCACAAAAGTACCGTATTCAGCAGCGCATTAATGCTGCAGATTTGCCCACTACTGAAGCTATAGCGCAAATGCTAGAACAAGCTCAGCAGCTACTCAATGCTGCTGGCTATGGCTACATTGGCATGGGGCACTTTGCTTTAGCAGATGATGACTTTGCCTCAGCACAAGAAGACGGCACTCTACAGCATGGCACCCAGGGCTACAGCACCTGCCGTAATTGCGACACCATTGGCTTTGGCGTCTCGGCTATCAGTCAACTGGGCAACCTTTACTATCAAAACACCTCTGATTTAACTCAGTACCAAACTGCCTTAAGCAACCAACAATTGGCTCCTGCGCGGGGGATCCTCTGCAATTCTGACGACCTGATTCGCAGCCGCGTTATCCATGATCTGAGTTGCCAGTTTAGCGTTAACTTTGCCAGCCTTGAACGGCGCTATGGCATCCACTTTAAAGACTACTTTAAAGCGCTGTGGCCACAAATTGAGCGTATGCAAAATGACGGTCTACTCACAATCTCACAGCAAGCCCTGACTATAACTGCGCAAGGACGCCTATTTACTTTAGCTGTCTGTCAATTGTTTGACCGCTACCTTACGCAAAGCAATCTGAATGCGCCGGTAATAACCCAAGCCATCTAAATCCGGCTTGCGCACAACCCTACTTAAGCTGCGCCAAACCATCACTTGCCGCTGCGGGCAAAAGCCGCAGTCATTAAACAAAGTGGCAGCTTCGTGTTTGCTCAGGTAATCTAAAGCCATTATTTTTATGTCGTTAATCGATCAGGAATCATGGTATGGCCGAAATAACCAGTGTGCGTAACCCACACCAAGCGCATTGCAAAGACTGCAGCTTAGCCACACTTTGCTTACCCCTGTCCTTAGAGTTACAAGACCTTGATGCCCTTGATAACATTGTCAAACGCAGCCGCCCGCTAAAGCGTGGTGAGTTTCTTTTTCGACAAGGTGACACCTTTGCCTCAGTCTATGCCGTGCGCTCCGGCAGCCTAAAAACTTTTAGTGTTACCGACTGTGGCCAAGAACAAATTACCGGATTTCATTTACCCAGTGAGTTTGTTGGCTTATCTGGCATGGATACGGAACTGTACCCTGTATCAGCAATTGCACTCGAAACCACTTCCATTTGTGAAATCCCCTTTGAGCGACTTGACGAACTAAGCGCCAGTTTGCCGCAACTACGCCGCCAACTGATGCGCATCATGAGCCGTGAAATTCGTGATGACCAGCAAATGATGATGTTGTTGTCCAAGAAAACTGCCGATGAGCGCATTGCCACATTTCTAGTGAACTTATCCGCACGTTTTCGAGCGCGCGGCTACTCTCCACAGCAATTTCGCTTAGCTATGTCACGCAACGAAATAGGTAACTACTTAGGTCTAGCTGTAGAAACAGTGTCGCGCGTGTTTACTCGCTTCCAGCAAAATGAACTGCTAATTGCTGAAGGCAAAGAAATTAATCTAATTAACCTAATTGACATCTGCGCATTGGCGGGCGGCAACTTAGATAACTGAGCTGTTTAAGAGAGGTTCACAGTATGATTTTTGATGAGTTTGCAATTAAATCTTTAATTCGTCCTATTCCGGATTTCCCTAAAAAAGGAGTGATTTTTCGCGATATCACCCCGCTGTTTCAGTCACCTCGTGCCATGCGCATGGTCATTGACGGTTTAGTACAGCGTTATGTTGGCAGTGATTTCACTCATATCGGTGCCATTGAATCTCGCGGTTTCCTGCTCGGTTCTACCATGGCTTATGAGCTGAACAAACCTTTGGTGTTATTTCGCAAACAAGGCAAGCTGCCGGCCGATGTATTGAGCGAGCCGTACGACACTGAATATGAGCAGGCCATGCTCGAAGTGCACGCTGACAGCCTAACTGAAGGGGATAAAGTTCTTCTCATTGATGACATCATTGCCAGTGGCGGTACCTTTGTTGCCGCAGCACGTTTAATTCGCCGAATGGGTGCTAGCATCTACGAAGTAGCTGCAATCATTGACTTGCCCGAATTAGAAGGCTCACAACTGATGCAAGACATTGGTGTGCCAACCTTTACGTTAACAGCCTTTACCCTTAACGAACACTAATCGCAATAGCAAGGCCCACTCCACACCCTCTCCCGTGGGCCTTGCTTATTCTTATCTCGCCCGCGTAAATACAGTCTTCACTTGGCCACCGTGTTCCCTGCTCGACTGATAGTCATCCGCATTGCCCTTTGCTCAATTTCTGTGCTCAAACGCACACTGCGACAACCGGTCGCCGCCTTTTCTTGTCTTTAATCAAGATTTCAGTGACATAATGTATAAACCTTATATATATATAAGAGTGCTTTACATGCATAGATCTACTTATGTCCGATGTATTTTTCGAAGTTCAACTGGATTTCTCAGTGCACTTATGAAAAGTACACTATCAGTACAATACGCACCCGGGGAGTATGCGCGATGATCTCGGAAACACTGGTTGACCTGTCTCGCTTTCAATTTGCGATGACGGCAATGTATCACTTTATCTTTGTACCCTTGACCATTGGTCTGGCGTTTTTGCTGGCCATTATGGAGTCGGTCTATGTTTTGACCGGCAAAGAAGTCTACAAAGATATGGTTAAATTCTGGGGTAAGCTTTTTGGTATTAACTTTGCCATTGGGGTTGCCACAGGTCTCACTATGGAATTCCAGTTCGGTACCAACTGGTCATATTACAGTCACTATGTCGGTGACGTCTTTGGTGCTCCGCTGGCCATTGAAGGCTTAATGGCTTTCTTCTTAGAATCCACCTTTATTGGTTTATTCTTTTTTGGCTGGGATCGCCTGAGCAAGCGCCAGCACTTGGCGGTAACTTGGTTAGTGGCGATTGGTTCAAACCTGTCAGCATTGTGGATTCTAGTGGCCAACGGCTGGATGCAAAACCCAGTAGGCGCAGAGTTCAACTATGAAACCATGCGCATGGAAGTCGTAGACTTTGCCGCCTTGATTTTCAACCCTGTGGCGCAAGTTAAGTTTGTGCATACAGTGGCCGCCGGCTATGTCACAGGCTCAATTTTTGTCCTAGCAATCTCTAGCTGGTACTTACTGAAAAAGCGTGACATGGGCTTTGCTCGTCGTTCTTTTGCCATTGCTGCAGCCTTTGGTATGGCATCAATTCTTTCGGTTATCATCCTCGGTGATGAGTCAGGCTATGAGCTTGGTGATGTGCAAAAAACCAAACTAGCCGCCATTGAAGCTGAGTGGCAGACTGAACCAGCACCAGCAGCCTTTACCTTGTTTGGTTGGCCAAACATGGAAACGCAAACAACCGACTACGCAGTCAAGATCCCTTATGCGATGGGTATCATTGCTACCCGCTCCTTAGATACAAAAGTTGCAGGCATCCAAGAGCTAACAGAACAGCATGAAGTTCGTATCCGCAATGGCATGATTGCCTATGAGCGTTTACAAACCCTGCGCCAAGGTGATCGCTCTGCAGAAAATATTGCTCTGTTTGACGAAGTTAAAGACGACCTCGGCTACGGCTTGCTGCTTAAGCGTTACACCGAGAACGTCACAGATGCCACTGAAGAGCAAATTAAGCAAGCTGCTGCAGACACCATTCCTAACGTGCCAAGCTTATTCTGGGCATTCCGGATTATGGTGGGCTCCGGCTTCTTAATGCTGGTGCTGTTTGCCTTAGCCTTCTGGGCATCCACTAAGCATACTCAAGAGCACAAACCATGGCTGCTACGCTTTGCCTTGTACAGCCTGCCATTGCCTTGGCTTGCGGTACAAACAGGCTGGTATGTTGCGGAAATGGGTCGTCAACCCTGGACAATTGGTGAGGTTTTACCCACCTTCCTCTCTGCTTCATCCTTGTCAGTTGCTGATGTGTTAGGTTCGATTATTACCATTGCTGCTATTTACACTGTGTTAATTATTATTGAAATGTACTTAATGATTCGTTTTGCGCGCAAAGGTCCAAGCTGCTTGCATACGGGTCGTTACCATTTCGAACAAAACACCACTAAAAACGTATAAGGGGTGACGAAATGTTTGATTACGAAACTCTAAAACTCATTTGGTGGGTGCTGGTTGGTGTACTACTGATTGGCTTTGCCCTGACCGATGGCTTTGATTTAGGGGCAGTGATTTTATTGCCCTTTGTTGGCAAGACTGACAGCGAGCGTCGCGTGGTGATTAACACCATTGCTCCACACTGGGACGGTAACCAAGTCTGGTTAGTCACCGCCGCGGGGGCGCTGTTTGCCGCCTGGCCAATTGTCTACGCCGCGTCGTTCTCTGGGTTTTACTGGGCCATGCTGCTAGTGCTGTTTGCCTTATTCACGCGGCCACTGGGTTTTGACTACCGCAGCAAGCTGGATAATGTGAGCTGGCGTGCACGCTGGGACTGGACACTGTGCCTTGGCAGTTTTGTTCCATCCTTAGTGTTTGGGGTTGCCTTTGGTAACTTGTTCTTGGGTGTTCCCTTTATGCTCGATGACACCATGCGCATCACCTATACCGGCGGTTTCTGGGGACTGCTTAACCCCTTCGGCATCCTTGTTGGCTTAGTCAGCGTTGCCATGCTGACCACTCACGGTGCAACTTGGCTGATGATGCGCACAGATGAGCAGGTGTTCCAGCGCTCACGCAATGCTGCGCAAATCTTCTCAATGGCTTACCTGATCACCTTTATTGGTGCAGGCCTGTGGCTATGGTTAGCTATTCAAGGTTATAGCGTTACCTCAGTGATCGACTTTAACGGTGCGATTGATCCGCTGGGCAAAACTGTTGCGAAAAACAACCCCGGCTGGCTGGCCAACTACGCGCACTACCCAATTATGCGCCTAGCGCCCATTGTCGGTATTCTGGGTGGTGTCGTGGCTCTATTAGGCGCCAGCACTAAACGCTCTGGCTTCGCTTTCTTAGGATCCTCTTTGGCAATTACTGGCACGATCTGTACCGCAGGTTTTGCCCTATTCCCATTCCTGATGCCATCCAGCATTGATTTATCATCCAGTTTAACCATGTGGGATGCGGTATCCAGTCATAAAACCCTAGGTATTATGTTTGTTGCCGCAGCGATCTTTGTACCTATTATTTTGCTGTATACCCTCTGGAGCTACATCAAAATGTGGGGCACTGTTAAAGTCTCAGACATTGATGACAACCCACACGGTCTTTACTGAGCAATTTAGATAAGGAGTGCTGCTACTAAATAAGGTGGCAGCACTCGGATTAGACCCAAGCAGCTTATTCAGTAATTTGGATAGGCGCAGACACTGACTTAAGGGGTTTTATATGTGGTATTTCACTTGGATTTTAGGTGTACTTTTAGCTTGCAGCATGGCAATTATTAATGCCCTCTGGCTAGAAAGATCATTCGACTTAGATGCTGAAAGCGATTCCAAACCTCAGTAATCTGCTACAAAAAAAGCCGCTACTCATAATAAGTAGCGGCTTTTTTATTGCAGCAATGACCTTAGCGTTGTTGCGCCGCCTGCAGTGCTGCAGCAACTTTGGCATCATGTCCATAGTTATCACTGCGAAAGCGTAAGCGATTGTCCATATCCACTTCAACCGTCCAGTAAGCGAGTAAAACCGGAACTGGCTGCGGTAAATTCACATTACGCGTCTTGCCACTGGCTTGGATTTGCTCAATGCGCTGACGCTCTTGTGCGGTCGCAGCAAAGAGTAAATGATCCACCAGTCTTTGCGCATCCTCAACCCGCACACACCCTGAACTTACGGTGCGTGTCGCACGGCCAAACAAATGCTGGCTGGGAGTGTCGTGTAAGTACACGGTAAAAGGATTGGCAAAGCGGATAGCCACTAAGCCCAAAGCGTTACTTGGCCCTGGGCCTTGACGCAACATAATCCCTGAAGGTGATTGCCAATTCACACTGTAAGGGTCGAGCACATTGCCATTGTAATCCAGCACGCTCATATTGCTGCGCGCCAGATAACCTATATCACGGCGAATCGCTGGCAGTTTATCTTCACGCAAAATCGTTGGCGGCACCGTCCAAGTCGGATTGATGGTCAAATGTGTAATGCGCGACTTCAACAGAGGAGTTTGCCGACGCACGGTACCAACTTGAGTACGGGTGCGCCAAACAATATCACCATCACGAAAGTACAATAAGCGCGCGCCAGCAATATCCACAACCAACATAGTTGGCTCCAGCAGCTTATCCAACCAGCGTAAGCGCTCAAGATTAACACGCACCTGCATTAACCGCTGCTCAGGGGTGATATTAAGCTCCCGCAGAGTCGCCGGCCCAACAATGCCATCATCTTCTAAGTAGTGATCTTGCTGAAAAGCTTTCACCGCGGCTGCCAACTCAT
>JAAYTE010000126.1 GCA_012518175.1 Gammaproteobacteria bacterium
CCCATTAAAGGTGCCACCTTGATTGGTAATGGCCCTGAAGCCATGCGTCAAGTGTCTATGGTTGGTAATGATTTAGAGCTTGATGGCGGTGTGGGGATGTGTGGTAAAGCCGGACAGACGGTGCCTGTGGGTGTTGGGCAGCCGACATTGAAGATTGATGGCATTACTGTGGGGGGAACAGGTAGCTAAAAGTGGCCTGCGCGCATCGGTTGTTGGTCAGCTGATGCGCACTCTGGACGCTTTTATTTAAGGCCTAAGCGTTGCTCGTCGAGATCGCGTAAGTAGCGGAATATTTTACGCGAAGCAGTGGGTGCTTTATTTTGTTTAAGTTCGTGCTGGGCGTGGCGGATTAAACTGCGCAGGTGCTGAATATCAGTGCTGGGGTAGTCTTCCACAAAGCTTTGTAGGGCGCTGTCGCCGTCACTGATTAAGCGGTTACGCCAACGTTCTAAAGCATGAAAGCGGTCGTTGTATTCTCGGGTTTGACTGTCAACTAAATTGACAGGCTGCATGATTGCATCAATATCGTGATTGCGCAGCAGCTTACCGAGAAATTGCGAATGGCGTTTACGGGCAATATGCGCGGTATGTTTACAGGTTTCTGCCAGAGCTCTGCGCAGCTCATCACTGAGCGGCATTTTATCCAGCAGTTCCGGTTTAAGGTCAGAAAGACGCAGACCCAGCTCTTGCAGGGCAAGCATTTCACGTTTGACTTGTGATTTGCTTTTTTCTTCGTCCAGTGAGTCATCGATGTAGTCAGACATAACGGTGTTCCAATCAGTTAGGATGCCATGATAACAGAGCAAGACTCTTAGGTTTATAGAGTCTTGTGAAAATGCTTTGGAGTAACTATGAGTTTAAGTGAAAGTGTTGGCCCGCAAGTGATACCTGAATTAAAAAGTCAGGTGGAGAAAATTCTCGCAGCGGCTAAACAGCAAGGTGCTAGCGCCTGCGAAGTAGCAGTTTCTGTGCAGCAAGGCTTATCAACCAGTGTGCGTCAGCGTGAAGTTGAGACGGTTGAGTTTAATCGTGATCAGGGCTTCTCGATTACTGTATATAAGGGGCAGCAAAAAGGTTCAGCCAGTACTACAGTGGCCGGTGATGATGCCATTGCCAAGACCGTAGCAGCAGCTTTGGCCATTGCTAAGTATGCTTCACCGGATGAGTTCTCTGGTTTGGCCGATAAAGAACTGATGGCCACCGATTTTCCAGATTTAGATTTATGGCACCCCAGGGATTTAACACCAGCGCAAGCCATTGAGATGGCTTTGGAATGCGAGGCGGCCGCCTTTGACGCTGATCCTCGTATTACCAATGCGGATGGCAGCAGCGTCAATAGCGACGTGGGTTGCACGGTATACGGTAATAGCCATGGTTTAGTTGCTGGGCATGCCGGCACACGGCACAGTATCAGTTGCGTGATGATTGCTGAGGCCGAAGGGCAGATGCAGCGCGACTACTGGTACGATTATGGTCGCCGTGCGGATTTGCTCAATGATGCCGCCAGTATTGGGCGTCGCGCCGCGCAGCGCACTGTAAGTCGCTTAGGTGCGCGTTCAGTGCCCACATGCGATGTGCCAGTACTGTTTGCTGCAGAGTTGGCCGGAGGCTTATTTGGAAGCTTGCTGGGTGCTATAGCTGGTGGTAATCAGTATCGAAATTCATCGTTTTTAGTGGGTGCTTTAGGGCAAAAACTATTCCCAGAGTGGTTTAGTTTAGATGAGCGGCCCTTGTTGCAGGGCGGTTTAGCCAGCAGTGCGTTTGATGGTGACGGTCTGGCGACCTACGCCAAGCATTTTATCGCAGACGGTGAGCTGGTGAATTACATGCTCAGCACCTACTCCGGACGTAAGTTGGGTATGCCAAGCACAGCTAACTCAGGTGGTGCGCGTAATGTGTTCGTTACTCATGGTAATGATGATCAAGCGGCTTTATTGAAAAAAATGGACCGTGGATTATTAGTTACTGAACTTATGGGGCAAGGCTTAAATATGGTCACCGGCGACTACTCCCGTGGTGCAGGTGGTTACTGGGTCGAAAACGGTGAAATACAGTTTCCGGTACAAGAAGTGACCATCGCCGGCAATATGCGTGATATGTTCCAGCAGATCGTGGCAATTGGTAATGATCTGGATCGACGTGGCAGTGTCTGCACCGGTTCAGTCTTAATTGAGCGAATGAAGGTGGCAGGTAGTTAAGCGAGGCTGGAAAATTGCAGCGTTACGCGAGGGCGGCGCTGCAGTTGTGCTTAGTCTGGCGAGACAAAATCTAAAGTGTAACTGGCGGCGCCACCGCTAGGCTCTAAAATTTCTAAAGCAATATGAATGGGTGTTTGTGGCGGCATTTGCGCTTGCCCTGCCAGTTCACCGCCCAAGTATTCTGCCGGTTTAAACACCCGGCGTGCTACCGCTGTACCCTGTTGATTCATAAAGTTGAGCTCCAGCAGGGGGAAAGGCTGGGTAAAAGCCGCGCGATTGTAAATAATCGCATCCACCAGTAAAGCACCACTAAATTCGGGGTGGCTGCGTACCAGTAAATTACTGCTCTTAATTTTCTGGACATCCACTTTAGAGGGCAGCTGGCAGTCAATTAACGGGCAAATTTTTTCTAACCATGGCCGCGTATTGTCTTGGCGGGCTAGTTCGTTAAAGTTGTAGTAGGTGTATTGGCCCAGCAACAGCAGTAGGGCCAAGCTGTTGAGTGCGCCCCAAGCCAGCCAACGTCGCCAAGGGCTTTTTTGTGGCTGCCAGTCCAAGCGCAAAGGCTCGTCGGCCAAATGCCTGAGATGATCAATACTGGGTTCAATGCTTATGTCTGCTGCGGTTTTTTTAGCTGGCGCAGCGACAGTCACAGGTTCGACGGCTGTGGGCTCAATAGCTTGTGTTGTGCTGGCGCTGTCTTGCGCAACAACGCTGCTTAATTGCGCCACAGGCTCTTGTGCCAGTA
>JAAYTE010000127.1 GCA_012518175.1 Gammaproteobacteria bacterium
ATCACCACCGCCTGCAATTGAGAATGCGTCGCTCTCAGCAATCGCTTGCGCCAGCACTTTGGTGCCGTTAGCAAACTGATCAAACTCAAACACACCCACTGGGCCATTCCACAGGATGGTTTTTGAGTTTTTCAGCAACTCAGCAAACTGCTTGGCGGTTTCTGGGCCGATATCCAAGATCATATCGTCTTCAGCCACATCAGCAACGGCTTTAACTGTGGCTTCTGCATCGGCAGCAAAGGCTTTAGCGACCACGACATCGACGAGCAAAGGCACGTTGACTTTCGCCGCAATGGCTTTAGCGGTATCGATTAAATCTGCTTCATACAGAGACTTACCCACCGGGAAACCAGCCGCTGCCAAGAAAGTATTGGCAATACCGCCGCCAACAATCAACTGATCGCACAGATCCGACAAACTGGTCAGCACATCCAGCTTGGTCGATACTTTTGAGCCCGCCACAATTGCCGCCATAGGTTTGGCTGGTGCGCCCAGTGCTTTACCCAATGCGGCAAGCTCTGCCGATAATAACGGGCCTGCGCAAGCCACTTTAGCAAACTTGGCCACACCATGGGTGGAACCCTGCGCGCGGTGTGCGGTACCAAAAGCGTCCATGACAAACACATCGCAGAGAGCGGCGTATTGTTTGGCGAGCTCATCGGTATTTTTCTTTTCGCCGCTGTTAAAGCGCACGTTTTCCAGCAGTACGATCTCGCCGGGCGCCACTTCGACGCCATTCAAGTAATCGCGTACCAGCGGTACGTCGCGGCCCAAAGCTTTGCTTAAGTAAGCAGCCACCGGTGCCAAGCTGTTCTCTTCACTAAACTGCCCTTCATCAGGACGACCAAGGTGCGAGCAGACCATAACTGCCGCGCCTTTTTCCAAGGCTAAACGGATGGTCGGCAAGGCTGCCACAATCCGTGCATCACTGTGCACAACACCGTCTTTTACTGGCACGTTAAGATCTTCACGAATCAATACGCGCTGGTTGGTGAGATCAAGGTCAGTCATATTTAACACTGTCATGGAATTTTAGTCCTTTACTGAGCGGTTAGTGGTAGAGGCAACATTTAAAAAGTGTTCAGCCACATCCAGCATGCGATTGGCAAAGCCCCATTCGTTATCGAACCAAGCGACAAAATTGAGCATGCGTGGGCCACTCATGCTGGTTTGGCTGGCATCGAAAATAGCTGAATGCGGATCATGGTTAAAATCGCAACTGGCGTGCGGTAATTCAGTGTAATCAAGCAAGCCGTGCAGCGCACCTTGCGCAGCAGCTTGCTGAAACAGTTGATTGATTTCTGCCGTATCGGTATCGCGCTGAGTTTGCACGGTAATATCCAAGCAAGACACGTTGACCGTAGGTACACGCATCGCTTTGGATTGGATTTTACCGTTCAACTGCGGCAGTAAACGCTCGATCCCGCGTGCTAAACCGGTCGAGACCGGAATCACTGATTGGAACGCAGAGCGCGTGCGGCGCAGATCTTTATGGTGGTAAGCATCAATCACAGGCTGATCATTCATTGCCGAATGAATAGTGGTGATAAAGGCATGCTCAATCCCCACGCGGTGCTCCAGCAATTGCAGCAAAGGCACTCCGCAATTGGTGGTGCAAGAGGCATTGGAAACGATCAACTCGTTGCCAGTTAAAGAGGCGTGATTTACTCCGTAGACAATGGTGGCATCCACATCCGCGGCGCTTTCCATGGGCTGTGAAAGAAGCACACGCGGCACGCCAGCATCAAGAAAACGCTGCGCATCGGCGCGACTGGTGTATTGTCCAGAGCACTCCAGCAGCAAATCAATTTCTAATGCAGCCCAGTCCACCTCTTCCGGCGTACTGGCACACAGCACTTTGACGCAAACGCCATCAATGTGCAGACAATCGCAATCCACACGCACTTCACCGGGGAAACGTCCGTGGGTAGAGTCGAAGCGGGTTAGGTATTCAATACTGGCTTGATCAGCAATGTCATTGAGCGCGATGATTTCAAAGTTGGTTTTATCTTTGCGCTCGCTTAAGGCACGCAACACGCAACGACCGATACGGCCGTAACCATTTAGGGCAACTCGAAATGGGCGTGCAGACATAACAATCCTTTATTGAAAGCTTTACAGAAACAAACCGCGCACAACGATGGTCATGCGCGGCGATACTAGTGCTGCTTATTCGTCGTCGAGCAACTCTGCGGCAACGTTAAGTACATCATTAACCGTGAAGCCAAACATCTCAAACAACTGATTAGCCGGTGCTGACTCGCCGTAAGTGGTCATGCCAATTACACGGCCATCAAGACCGACGTATTTGTACCAAAAGTCAGCATGTGCGGCTTCAATAGCAATGCGCGCCCCGACTTCGATGGGTAGGACTGCTTGCTTGTACTCGGCATCTTGCGCATCAAACACGCTGGTGCACGGCATGGAAACCACACGTACTTTATGGCCTTGCTCTGTCAGTGCGTTATAGGCACTCACTGCCAAGCCCACTTCTGAACCGGTCGCAATCAAGATCAACTCAGGCTCGCCGGCGCAATCTTTGAGGATATAACCACCGCGCTCGATATCAGCAATTTGCGCAGCAGTGCGCTCTTGGTGATCGAGGTTTTGGCGACTGAAAATCAGGGCGCTGGGACCGTGTTTACGCTCTAACGCATACTTCCACGACACCGCAGATTCCACCGCATCACAAGGACGCCAGGTATCGAGGTTCGGCGTGGTACGCAAACTGGTCAGCTGCTCAATCGGCTGGTGGGTTGGACCGTCTTCACCCAAACCAATGGAGTCGTGGGTAAACACATAGAGCACACGTTGCTTCATCAACGCTGACATGCGCACTGCGTTACGGGCGTACTCCATAAACATCAGGAAGGTTGCGCCGTAGGGAATCAAACCGCCATGCAATGCCACACCATTCATAATGGCGCTCATACCAAACTCGCGCACACCGTAGAACACGTAGTTACCAGAGGCATCCACTTCAGAAACGCCTTTGCAGCCGTCCCATAAAGTCAGGTTAGAGCCGGCAAGGTCAGCAGAACCACCCAGCAATTCAGGCAGCAATGGGCCATAAGCATTGAGGCTGTTTTGGCTGGCTTTACGGCTGGCAATGCTTTCACCTTTAGCGGCAACTTCAGCAATGTACTGCGCAGCTTTCTCAGCAAAGTCCGCCGGTAAATCACCGGCCATGCGGCGCTTAAACTCAGCGGCCAGCTCGGGAAACTCAGCTGCATAAGCAGCAAAGCGTGCGTCCCACGCAGCTTCGGCTTTCGCACCGGCTGCGTCTGCGTTCCACTCTGCGTAGATATCCGCTGGAATTTCAAATGGGCCGTGTGGCCAGTTCAGTTCGGCGCGGGTTAAGGCAATTTCTTCATCACCCAGTGGCGCACCGTGGCTGGTTTCTTTGCCGCCACGGTTGGGCGAACCAAAACCAATCACGGTTTTGCAGCAAATTAATGTTGGCTTATCACTTTCGCGCGCCGCTTCAATGGCGACTTCAATTTCATCTGGGTTGTGGCCGTCAACATTACGGATCACGTGCCAACCGTAGGCTTCAAAACGGCGCGGGGTGTCATCACTGAACCAGCCTTGCACCTGACCATCAATGGAAATGCCATTGTCATCATAAAAAGCGGTGAGTTTACTCAAGCCCAAAGTACCGGCTAATGAGCAGACCTCATGGGAAATACCTTCCATCAAGCAGCCATCACCTAAGAACACATAGGTTTGGTGATCAACAATTTCATGTTGAGGACGGTTGAACTGCGCCGCCATGACTTTTTCCGCTAAGGCAAAACCCACCGCATTGGCTAAACCCTGACCGAGTGGGCCAGTGGTGGTTTCTACGCCAGCGGTGTAACCGTACTCAGGGTGACCTGGGGTACGGCTGTGCAATTGACGGAAATTTTTCAGGTCATCCAGATTGACGTCATAACCGGTTAAATGCAGCAGTGAATACAGCAACATAGAGCCGTGACCATTGGATAACACAAAGCGGTCACGATCGATCCACTGGGGATTTTTCGGATTGTGCTTCAGATGATCACGCCACAAGACTTCGGCGATATCCGCCATACCCATCGGGGCACCCGGGTGGCCACTGTTGGCTTTTTGCACAGCATCCATGCTGAGGGCGCGAATGGCATTGGCTCGCTCACGACGGCTGGGCATTACTGAATCTCCTGACGCTAAAATTAAAATAAAGGCGGCTATTTTCGCCCACCTGAGCACAGGGGGCAACGTTTGTAATTAAGCAAAGTCGAGATTATAGCGGATAACCACCAAGAAGGCGGCATTAAAGACAGTCGCAAATAGTGCTAGAGATAGACAGTGCAGGGTGTAAAGCAGGGTTTAATGTGCGACAGGATAGGGTTGCAACGCTATGCATTCGCGCAACAACAGCTCCACGCGAAGCGCAAAGCTGTTGTGCCTAAGCAGCTTACAGACCAGCAGCAGCGCGTAACGCTTCCGCGCGGTCGGTATTTTCCCAACTAAAGGCGGTGAAAGTGTCATCACCGACCGTCATTTCGTAGGGCGTGCGACCAAAGTGACCATAGGACGCAGTGGCTTGATACATCGGGTGCAGCAAGTCGAGCATGGTCGTGATCGCATAAGGGCGCAAATCAAAGGTATCGCGCACCAGCTTGATGATCTGCTCATCGCTGATTTTACCGGTACCGAAGGTGTTCAAAGAAATCGACGTCGGTTGTGCCACGCCAATGGCATACGACACCTGAATCTCGCAACGCTCTGCTAAACCTGCAGCAACAATATTTTTCGCTACATAGCGGCCAGCATAGGCGGCACTGCGGTCAACTTTGGATGGGTCTTTACCGGAGAATGCACCACCACCGTGACGGGCCATACCACCGTAGGTATCGACGATGATTTTACGGCCAGTTAAACCGCAGTCACCCACCGGGCCACCAATCACAAACTTACCGGTTGGGTTGATGTGGTACTGGGTGTCTTTATGCAGCAACTCAGCAGGCAGTGTGTGCTTAACGATCAGCTCCATAGTGGCTTCGTGCAGATCTTTTTGCGAAACATCGGGGTTGTGCTGAGTGGACAAAACCACCGCATCAATGCCCACTACTTTGCCATTTTCATAGCGGCAAGTAACTTGGCTTTTCGCATCGGGGCGTAGCCAAGGCAACAAACCACTTTTACGCACTTCAGCTTGGCGCTCCATTAGACGGTGAGCGAAAGTAATGGGTGCAGGCATTAGCACGTCAGTTTCATTGCTGGCATAACCAAACATCAAACCTTGGTCACCAGCGCCCTGCTCTGCCGGGTCGCCTCGATCCACCCCTTGGGCGATTTCTGAGGACTGTTTACCAATAATATTAATGATGCCGCAGGTGTTGCCGTCATAACCGACATCGGAACTGTTGTAGCCGATATCCACGATCACATCGCGCACCAGCTGCTCTAAATCAATCCAGGCAGTAGTGGAGATTTCGCCAGCCACAATCGCCACACCGGTTTTCACCAATGTTTCGCAGGCCACACGGGCTTGTTTGTCTTCAGTGATGATGGCATCTAACACTGCATCAGAAATTTGATCCGCAATCTTATCGGGGTGGCCTTCAGATACGGATTCAGAGGTAAAAATCGAGTATTCGCTCATGTCGGTTCCTTTAACTACCGGTGCGTGAGGGTGCTTCGTGAATCCGGCTTGGCAAAATGCCGCAGCTGAATTTGAAAGCCGTTTTTTAAACCCAAGTAAAGACTTTCACTGGGTATCAGTCCTGCGGCATCGGCCCACTGGGCCAGTTCATCCTGATCAAAACCTAACCATAGATCGCCGCAGGCCTGCTTGGCCCAATCTTGGTCGTGACGGCATAATTCAGTGATCAATAAACTACCACCTGGTTTTACTAGTCGCGCCAGCAAACACAAAGCATCCGCTGGTGCAGCAAAATGGTGCAAGACCATATTCACCACTACACAATCTGCAGCAGCAACATCATC
>JAAYTE010000128.1 GCA_012518175.1 Gammaproteobacteria bacterium
GCCCGTACTGGTCTGCGCATGGGTCATGGCAAAGTTGTCGACACCATGATTGAAGACGGTCTATGGGATGCTTTCAATGATATCCACATGGGCATCACCGCAGAAAATCTAGTAGAAAAATACCAACTCAGCCGCGAACAACAAGATGCCTTTGCTGCAGCTTCACAGCAAAAAGCCAACGCTGCCATTGCCGCTGGCCGTTTTGTAGCTGAAATCACCCCAGTCAGTATTCCGCAGCGCAAAGGTGAGCCAGTTATTTTTGACACCGACGAACAACCACGGGCGGGCAGTACGGCAGAGTCCTTGGGCAAACTGCGTCCAGCCTTTAAAAAAGATGGCTCAGTCACCGCCGGTAACGCCTCAACACTCAATGACGGTGCTGCTGCAGTAATGCTAATGAGCGCTGAAAAAGCCAAAGAACTTGGCCTGCCCGTCTTAGCCCGCATTGTCGCTTATGCTAACGCTGGCGTAGACCCAAGCATTATGGGTATTGGCCCGGTAGCCGCCACGCAAAAGTGCCTGAGCAAAGCTGGCTGGAGCTTGGCAGACCTTGACCTGATCGAAGCCAACGAAGCCTTTGCCGCACAAGCCTTGAGCGTCAGCCAAGAACTGGGCTGGGATACCGAGAAAGTCAACGTGAATGGCGGCGCAATTGCCATGGGCCACCCAATTGGTGCATCAGGCTGCCGTATTTTAGTAACTCTCTTACACGAAATGCAGCGCCGTGATGCCAAAAAAGGCTTAGCGACATTATGCATCGGTGGCGGCCAGGGTGTTGCTTTAGCCATTGAGCGCTAAATAACCTGAGCCAACCATCAGCTCGCTGCTGCACTTAACCCGAGTGCAGCAGCGGTAATTGAGCAAAACCTTTTCCTTTCATCGGCTAAATATGAGCGCTAGGTCACATTCACCTACAGCTCTGCATCTATTTTGCATACACTAGACAAACACCGATTATGGAGTTTGCAGTGATGGCCAAAGGAATAAAGCGCTTAGTCATAGTTTTAATAAGTGGCTTCGCCCTCTACAGCTGGTTAGGTTTTCTACTGATTCCCAGCGTTGCTTTACACCTCATCAATCAGCAGCTTGGCGTCTATGCCAACAGCCCGGCACAATTACAGCGCTTAGAGTTCAACCCCTTTACCCTTGAGCTCAATGCTTGGGGTTTTCAGGTGGGCGAACCCGACAACCAGCAGCTGAGCCTGCAGCACCTCTACGGCAAGCTGGCCTACGACAGCCTCTGGAGCAAAACCCTGCACCTGCACGACGTACAGTTGCAGCAAGCGCAAAGCCAAGTGGTGCTCAATCCTCAGGGCGAATTAAACCTCAGCACTTTATTTAAACTGCCGGCCGCCAGCGAACAACCTGAACCTGAAGCCAGCGCGCCTTTGGCCGTGCTTATTGACCGCCTACAACTGCAGCAAGGCCATGTGCGCTTTAACGATCAGCGCCAACAAGAGCAAGTGGACGTCACCTTAGCTGATATTAATATCACCCTAAACAACTTCGACACCCGCCCCTCCAGCAGCAGCGAATTACAACTTAGCGCCCAAGCCAGCGATGGTGCGCAGCTGCAGTGGCAAGGGGATTTCAGCATCAGCCCACTCAGCTCCAACGGCCACCTGCAACTGAGCAATGCCGAACTGAAAAGCTGGTGGCCCTATGTCCGCGAACACTTTAATGCACAGCTGGGCGCGGGCCGTTTAAGCCTCGACACCCACTACGCGCTGCAATTGAGCCCAAGCCTCACCTTCACCGCCAAGCAGCTCAGCGCGCAAATTAACGGCCTCAAACTTGATCAAAAAACTGCGCAACAACAGTTGCCTTTAGCGCGCCTTGAACAATTCAGCATCAGCAACAGCAGCTTTGATCTGCAACAGCAAAAACTGCTCATCGGCCAAGCCACCAGCAGCAAACTCGAAGCCTGGGCGCAAATTGATGCCGAGGGTGTCAGCAACTGGCAAAAACTCTTACCCAACGCAGCGCAGCAGCCCGCAACAGCTAACAGCAGCCCAGCGCCTGACAGCACAGTCCAAGCCAACAACGATAAAGACACCAGCCCTGCTTGGCGCATTCTGGTGAAGCAAGCGGACTTTAAACAGCAAAAGTTTCACCTTGAAGACCTTAGCCAAAGCCAGCCCGTGGCCCTAGAGCTGGCAGACTTCAACTTAAAAATTAAAGATTTTGACAGCCAAGCCAACTCAACCTTTAACGCCGAGCTCGACACCCAAGTCGGCGAGCACGGCAAACTCAGCAGCAACGCCACAGTCACCCTGCAGCCGCTAA
>JAAYTE010000129.1 GCA_012518175.1 Gammaproteobacteria bacterium
CAGCTAATTTAAAGCGAGTGTTTTGAAAACTGGCAATGCTCTGGCCAAATGCTGTGCGCTGTTTGACATAGTCGAGGGTCAGCGCCAATGCACCTTCCATGGCTCCCAGTGCTTGTGCGCCAACACCCAGTCGCTCACGGGGCAACTCCTGCATCAAATAGGCAAAACCTGCGCCCTCCTCGCCCAACAACGCATCAGCAGGCAACAACATATCTTGGAAAAACAACTCGGCGGTATCACTGGCATGCTGGCCGATTTTTTGAATGGCTTTACCGCGCGAAAAGCCTGGCAAAGCGCTATCCACTAAAAACAGCGACACCCCTTTAGCGCCAGCCGCAGGGTCAGTTTTAGCGCAGACAATCACCATATCGGCGATCATGCCGTTGGTAATAAAGATCTTTGAGCCATTCAGTTGCCAGCCATCGGCGACGGGTACGGCGCGGGTTTTTATATTGGCTAAATCACTGCCTGCGCCCGGTTCGGTCATGGCGATGGCGCTCATCACCTCACCGGTGGCCATGCGCGGTAACCACTGCTGCTTTTGCGCGGCGCTGGCCAGATGCTCGACATAAGGAATCACAATATTGGCGTGGATATTATAGGCGCTGGCCAAGCCACCAAAACCACGGCGTGAGATTTCCTCAAGCACCAACTGAGTGATGCCAAAGTCTGCGCCCGTGCCGCCATACTCTTCGGCCAGATCAATGGCAAGCATGCCTGCCGCGCCTAGCTTCAACCAAAAATCTCGTGGTATTTGCCCTGCGGCTTCCCAAGCGTCGTAATGTGGGTCAGCTTCTTGCGCTAAAAAGCGGCAAATCATTTCGTAGAATAGCTCAGTAGTGTCATTGTGCTCATTCATGCTTGCAGCTCCTCACGCAGTAGGCGTTTTAAAATTTTTCCTGCAGTGCTTTTCGGTAAGGTTTTACTGAATACAATACGCTTAGGTAGCTTATAACCGGCCAGATGCTGGCGCGCATGCTCAATTAACTCGTCTGCGGTAACGGTAACATTTTCTTTAACAATGACCACGGCAGTGATCGCTTCAATCCACTTTGGATGCGGCATACCAATCACTGCCACCTCTGCAACGGCTGCATGGCTAAAGATCACTTCTTCCACCTCACGACTGGCCACCACAATTCCACCGGTATTAATCACATCTTTAATACGATCGACAATATATAGATAACCCTCTTCATCCAAATAACCCACATCACCAGAATGGAACCAGCCTCCTGTAAAAGCGGCATCTGTAGTCTCTGGATCATTCCAATAGCCCATGAGGAGCTGTGGTGAACGGTGCACAATTTCTCCATGCTCACCGACCGGCATATCCTTCATCTGCTCATCAACAATCCGAGTTTCCACAGTAAGAATGGGGCGGCCGGCAGAATTTGGTCGTAACTCATGATCCTCTGGACGTAATACCGTTGCCAACGGCGCAATCTCACTTTGCCCATAGCAGTTATATAAGCCCACATTGGGTAAGCGCTGCTGTAATTCTTTTAGGATCGGCACAGGCATGATGGAAGCGCCATAGTAAGCCTTTTGCAGACTCGAGAGGTTGCGTTTATCAAAATCAGGATGGCGTAATAAAGCAATCCAGAATGTTGGCGGCGCAAAAAAAGACACTATATTTTCTTGCTCAATGAGTGCTAAACACTGCTCTGCAACTGGGTTTTCCATTAAACGTATACTGACACCACGCAACAAGGCTGGCATTAAGAACACGTGCATTTGTGCCGAATGATAAAGCGGTAAAGCCGACAACATTGGCTCATGGGGCTTAATATCCAACTCCACCATGCAAGCCAAGTACTCTGCCATTAATGCTTGATGCGTCATCATTGCAGCTTTAGGTGCCGCCGTAGTACCCGATGTGTATAAAAACTGAGCTAGATCCGTGCCAATGACACTGACGTTTGGCGCAGTTGCCGGCAAGTCAGATAAAGCAATCTGCAGAATATCAGTGCTCAAGGCGGCGCTACTATGAAAGTAACCTTGGAACGCTAAATCAGTCACTGCCAAGAGCGGAGCAACGGTACCTACTAAGCTGACATCAGTGATTAAGCCGCGAGCGCCTGATTGCTCGATAACATAACCTAACTCTTCAGTATTAAGAGCAAAGTTAGTCGGTACATGCACCATGCCAGCACGCAAAATAGCCAACCAAGCCAACACATAAGCATCTGAGTTTTTTCCGTAAGCAATAACCCGATCCCCCTGCTTCAACCCTGTTTGTAACAGCTGATTCGCAACCTTATTAACGGCCTGATCCAGCTCTTGATAGGTCCATAGACGACCTTCAAACTTTAGAGCAACAGATGCTGCATTTTTGCGTACACTGCGGCTGAGCGCCGCACCAATGGTATTCACTTGCGCAACGTTATTTAGCATGAAGGCAACTCCATTTACTCTGCATAGAGCAAGTACTAACTAGAGCATATTCCTGCATAACAACTATCACTGAGCCAGTAGCATTCATAGCCAAATCGGCCATCCTAACAACGGGTTTGAAAGACATATTCACTCTCCGCTTAAATTTATTATTTTTGTTGTATGACGCCTTCTCTCTGGCTATCAAGCTAGTATCTTGATAAAAACCATGTGTTCTGAAGAGTCGCTGTCTTTCATACTAAGCGGATTAAAAATAATTTATTGTCAATTCAAGCCAAAAAATTTGCATTTCATGCCAACTTACAACTATCAGGATCAGTGAACCTATGCACACAGCCTCCACGACTGTTCCCATTCATTTTGTTCATAGCTTGTTTCAAGGCATAGCAAGCACTCTTGCGCAACGTCAGCATTTTCTCGCTCAAGCTCATATTCCATTTTTTTTATTAGAAGAGCCTCACGGACGAATCACTGTTTTACAGTTTGCCCACCTGTACCGTTTACTAGCCAATGAGTACGACGATGAAACGCCAGGCTTCTTCAGTCGTCCACTGCGTGGTGGCACGCTTAAATACCTATGTTTAAGCCTACTGGATGCAGCAAACCTAAAGGTTGCTCTACATCGTTTTAGTCAATACTTCCGCTTAATTTTGGACGATGCACATTATCAGCTGTCGATCAGCGACGATGAAGTCACAATGCGCTTTATAGAAAACACTTTGCCACAAGGAAACCGTGTCTTGGTGCATGAACTCATGTTGAAACTGGTACATGGTATCGCCTCTTGGCTTACTACAGAGAAAGTCCCTCCTTTGCGCATCAGTTGCGCTTACCAGCAACCCCAGCACAGCCAGGAGTACCTGTACTTTTACCCTTGTGAAGTATTATTTGACCAGCCGACCACCGCTATTCACTTTGACCCTAAACTTTTACAAAAACCAATTCGGCAAACTAAACACAACCTCAGTACTTTTTTGCAAAAAGCACCGGCAGACTGGATTTATGTATCCTTTGGCGAGCACCTACTCGCACACCGAGTAAGAGATTACTTGAGCCAATTAGATCGAACTGGTGCAGTAATCCAGCACGTTGCTCTAGCCTGTCATATGTCAGTTAGAACGCTTTCACGCCGCTTAGCAGCCGAAGGAACAAGCTTTCAAGCGATTAAAGATGAAGTACGCCGCGACTTTGCCATTCAGCAACTAACAGGGAGTTCAGTGCTATTAAGTGTCTTGGCAGGCCAGCTAGGTTTTGAGGATTTAGCCAGTTTTAATCGTGCTTTTAGAAACTGGACGGGGAGCACCCCAGGCAGTTATCGCCGTGGACTGCAATTGTAGCCAGCACCAAACATAACCTATCAATCGGTATTTTTTAAAGCCAAATTCAAGCTATATTAGTTCAGTGTCAAATACTGCATAGTGCTACTTTGCACTCGCTCAAATTTAAATGAGGAAGTAAATATGATCAGTTACGTAACGTTAGGTGTCAGTGATTTAGCTGCAGCAAAAAAGTTTTATAGCGAACTCTTCGCCGATGAGGGCGCTAAAGTATTGCTAGACGGCGAACGCATCAGTTTTATAGGCAAAAGCATGGCCGCACCAATGCTTGCGGTATGCACTCCATTCAACCAAGAACCTGCATCTGCCGGTAACGGCACCATGGTGGCATTTGCACAAAAAGGCAAAGCAGAGGTTGATGCCATGTACAATAAAGCCATTGCCCTAGGGGCCAGCTGTGATGGTGCGCCGGGTGAGCGTATCCCTAACGCATTCTATGGCGCCTATGTCAAAGATGCGGACGGCAATAAACTGTGCTTCAACCACTTTATGATGTAAGACAAAACTCATGCAACTCAATAGCGACTTCAGTCAACGTATCGTCATTCTTCCCGATCAATATGCCTTTATTGACTCACCTTTGGCGGGCGTCAGCCGCATGATGCTGGAGCGCGCTGGCAATGAAGTTGCACGGGCCACCAGTATTGTGCGCTATGCCGCCGGCAGCGGTTATAGCGCCCATACCCACAACGGTGGCGAAGAAATCCTCGTATTAGACGGCATTTTCTCCGATGAGCATGGCGATTACCCCACAGGAACTTACCTGCGTAACCCGCCCGGCACCGCCCATCAGCCCTTCTCTAAAGAAGGTTGCACTTTACTGGTCAAGCTCTGGCAGTTTGCCGCTGGCGATAATACTCAGCTCGCTCTCAACACCCAGCAAGCCAAGTGGTTGCCAGGCTTGGTGGCGGGTTTATCCGTGCTACCACTGCATGAGCACGATGGGGTCAACACAGCCTTGGTGCGCTGGGCAGCAAACACCCAATTCAATCCACACACCCACCCCGGTGGTGAAGAAATATTAGTGCTGGAAGGCGTGTTCTGCGATGAGTTTGGCCAATACCCAGCCGGGAGCTGGCTCAGAAACCCCAGATACAGCAGCCACCGCCCCTTTACCCAAGCACAAGGTGCCTTGATCTATGTGAAAACAGGTCATCTGGGAGCAGGTTTATTGGGCGATCATTTTATCAACCCAGCAGTGCAGTGATAGTATATTGCTGACCAACACAGCTACTTTTACATTTCATAGGTGCCTGCCTTGTACAAAGACCTAGCGTTTGATCACGATGATGAATTGATCGATGAACTGAGAGACTTAGATTACGCACAAGGGGATGACTCCTTATTTGACTCTGATTATCGCGACCTCAATTTTGATGACTATTCGATGGATGAGCCGGATATTATTTTGGATGTACCCTATGTGCCCACCGATGAAAAAATAGTCCATGCCATGCTTGATTTGGCCGAGGTCACCAGCCAAGACACCCTTTACGATCTCGGTTGCGGCGATGGTCGTATTGTTGTTGCCGCAGCATTAGAGCGCAACACCCGCGGTGTCGGTATAGATATGGACCCCATGCGCATCACCGAAGCAATTGAGTACGCTGGCCATACTGGGGTTGAGTACTTAGTCAATTTCTTTGAAGGTGATTTACTGGAAGCCGACTTTAGCCAAGCCACAGTCGTTACCCTTTACCTACTCGACCTAGTCAATGTACAGCTCAGACCCCGTTTACTTGACGAGTTGCGCCCTGGCACCCGCATTGTTTCCCACGCCTTTGATATGGGTGATTGGAAGCCCGATCAGCGCCAAAGCTGCGGCAGTATCAATATTTACAAATGGATTGTGCCAGCTAAGGTTGCTGGTACTTGGCAGTGGCAAACAAGCAGCGGCGAAACCTACCGAGTTGAACTCAAGCAAAAGTACCAGCAGCTCTCAGGTAAAGCTTGGATTGACGGTGAAGAAGCACAGCTTAAAAACGCCTTAATAAAAGGTGACTTACTGGAATTGGTTATCAGTAAAAAAGCTAATACGCGACCAGTGGGCTTTATTATGCGCAGCCAAGGACGAGAGTTGGTTGCTGCTGAAGGCAAGCTACAGACGACACCGGCGATTAAAATCCAGCAAAACAAATAACCTTGTTGCTATCTGCAATAGCCCTATGCTCGCTTAATGCATAGGGCTTAGTAATCTCCCTCCCCCGCAAGCTCGCTTGTTTATCCTCTTAAGCAGCCACAACTAAAAAGCCGCAATAGCACGAAAAACCAGCCTCTACAAGTCTAATCCTTCACGACATTGACCAACTAGGATAAACAGACCCAGTTTATTTTTAATTACTATTAATTAGCGCTTTATATAATTATGATATATAGAAAATGCTATGAACCAGTCAGCGCACTAGGGTTCATTACTGTAAATGGTGCTGCTTAGCAAAGTGCCAATCTAATCATAAATAAAGGCAAGTTTTGCCAAATGGAGTGTGGCGCATGAAAAATGGTCATTAGCGATCGTTATTGCAGGAGTCGGGGGACTAGCATTAGCTTTTAGTTTAGCGCAAGCATTACCAAGCCTGCGGACTACAACCAGTGTCATAGAAGTGGATATTAACGATCCTGAATTATTAAACGTGGTGAATATATTGCCCGCACCGCTGACTGCGTTGCCTGTCATAGCACTCTTGAGGGTGAGCCTTATGCCGGTGGTTTGCCAATGCTGACCCCGCTGGGAGCCATCTACTCAACCAATATCACCCCTGATAAAGAAACCGGTATTGGTCACTATACTTTTGACGATTTTAATAACGCCACCAAGCACGGTGTGCGCAAAGACAATAGCGCCCTCTACCCTGCGATGCCTTATCCGTCCTACCAAATTATGCCGGATGAATGAGCTCTTTGCCCACAAGCCGCGCCCTGACTTCCCTGGTAAAGTTAATGACTGGCCCACAGGTAAAAAGCCTAAAGACGCTCGTTATTAAATCAGTGGCTCAGTGCTGTCTTAGAGCTATGGGCTAAACGCAAGGATGCGCCAGCAAAAAGCCCCAAGCCCAGCGCCAGCCATACACAAAAAAAGCCTCAAGTGTATTAATTACACCTTGAGGCTTTTTTAACTGAACGGCAGCAGTTTAGGCTTAAGAGCGCGGGGTTAAAGTTTGCAGCCAATCATCATTATCAATAAAACCAATAATATCCTGCTTTGTCGTGCTCTCTACATTTAAGAACACAGCTGCACCGTAGTTATAGTCAACCTCAGCGTAAGCTAAACTCCCATTGACCTCATCCATGCAGCTGCTATGGGTAACCAACACCAGATTACGCCCTGGAGTTTTCGTTGCTATGGCATCTTTAACAAAGTCTTTGTTGCATTGGTATAAAAAATCTTGATTGGCAATCGGCTCAGCAAATAATAACGAACTGGTTTGACTGGTACGGGTTAAGGGGCTGCTATACATATCCGTCTTTTCTAGGCCCAGCTTAGAAAACTGCTCACGCATACCTAAGCCCACTGCTGTCGAACGCTCAGTAATGCCGCTTGCCTGATCATCCATACATGCGGCATCCACTCGACTGCAGCGCTCCAAGTGCCGTACAAATACAATTAAATCACCGTCTTGCCACTCTTCCAGCATCTGACTGGTTAAGGCAAAAGGACTTTCTGATAAATCCGCAGGTGTCGGTCCAGCCCACAGTTGCGTAGCAGAAAGCGTTAACGCTGCGGCAGAGAAAGCAGCAGCAAATAACTTAGTGGGTGTATTGTTGATACGTTGTAGCAAAGACTTAACCATGGGCATTGCAGGTGCTCTAAAAATCATTCGTGCAAGTCTGATTGGTAATCTGTGAAACAGTTCAAAAAAACATAAAGTTTCTTAGCTTTTCCTTAGTCTGTAAAAATTGCCGCTCACCTCTTGCTGCAGTATTTCACTCGGCAAAAAAACAGCGCAACATGCCTGTCATCATATTGTCATGATCAAAGGTTGTAATATGCATGACATATTCCACAGTTAACGACAGGGCAAGTGTATGACAGGTAAGACTGTACTCATCGTTGATGATGAGTCACCTATTCGCGAGATGATTACAGTGGCGCTGCAAATGGCGGGCTACCAATGTTTAGAGGCAGAAAACGCCCAAGTTGCTCACGCCCTCATTGTTGATCAGCAACCAGATATTATCTTGCTCGATTGGATGATGCCTGATGTGAGCGGATTGGAGTTAGCCCGTCGCCTCAAGCGCGAGACAATCAGTGCAGAAATCCCCATTATCATGCTCACGGCGCGGGGCGAAGAAGACAATAAAATTCAGGGGTTGGAAGCCGGTGCTGATGACTATATCACCAAGCCTTTTTCTCCCCGCGAGCTGATTGCCCGTTTAAAAGCCGTGCTACGACGCTCCGCTGTAGCTGGCGTTGATGAAGCCATTGAAATAGAAGGCTTGCGCCTAGACCCTAGCAGCCAGCGCGTCAGTGCCGACGGCACACCACTGGAGATGGGCCCTACTGAGTTTCGCTTACTGCAGTTTTTTATGACTCACCCAGAACGCGCCTATACCCGCGGCCAGCTACTGGATCAGGTGTGGGGCGGTAACGTCTATGTGGAAGAGCGTACCGTTGATGTCCACATTCGACGCCTGCGCCTCACCTTAGGCGCAAAGCATCGGCATTTAGTGCAGACTGTGCGCGGTACCGGTTACCGTTTTTCAACTAAAGTATAAATCAAGCAAGGTTTATCATTACTTATGCAGCGCCTTTTACGCACAGAAATACTGCGCATCACCGGCCTCACTCTAGCAGGCGCAGCCCTAGGCTGGTATTGGGATAAGCCTGCCCTTGGCGCGGCTTGCATGCTAATACTGCTGCTGGGACGGCACCTTTGGCAGTTACAGCGTTTAGCTCGCTGGCTGCAGCAACCCAGTACAACCCCACCAGAAGCACACAAACTCTGGGGCGAAGTTTTTGACGGTATTTATCATTATCAGCGCCGTCAAAAAGCCGACCAACAACAACTCACAACACTCTTAGAGCGCATTCAAGACTCCAGCCAAGCATTACGCGATGGCGTAGTCATGATTGATCATAAAGGTGACTTGGAATGGTGGAATCACTCAGCACAACACATGCTGGGACTTTCACCCAGCAGCGACCGCGGTCAGCCCATCACCCACTTGCTGCGCAACCCTAAATTTGTCGACTACTATGAGCGTCAAAACTATCTTGATCCGCTAGTCCTAGCCTCGCACCTCAGTGAAGATCGACTGCTTGAATACCACATCACGCTATTTGGTAAAAACGAGCGCTTATTGCTGATACGTGATTGCACTAAAATGCAGCGCTTAGAGCGCATGCGCCAAGATTTTGTTGCCAATGTGTCACACGAGCTGCGCACCCCGCTCACAGTGCTATCGGGCTATTTAGAAACCTTCAGTGATTATGCAGAAGAATTACCCACCCAGTGGCAACGTGGTTTAACCTTAATGAGTGAACAGTCTGCACGCATGGAGCACTTGGTGAGCGAGTTGCTGACACTCTCGCGTCTAGAAACCAGTGATTTTAAAGCTCAAGCGTCACCCATTGATGTTGCCGCACTGTTAGAAAAAATCCGCTTGGATGCTCTGGCCTTATCTGACAATCAGCACAAAATAACTTTAGACATTGACCAGCGCCTTTATATACATGGCTGTCTCAATGAGTTGCGCAGCGCTTTTTCTAATCTCGTATTTAATGCTGTCAAATACACTCCAGCGGGCAGCACTGTTGAGCTGCATTGGTACCAAAAACATGACGGTGCTTACCTTGAGGTAAAAGATAACGGCCCGGGAATTGATAGCAAGCACCTAGGTTTTCTCACTCAGCGTTTTTACCGGGTGGATGCCAGTCGCTCAAGCCAAACCGGGGGCACGGGCTTAGGCTTAGCCATCGTCAAGCATGTAATGTTACGCCATCAAGGCCGCCTAGACATTCGCAGTGATGCCCAGCAAGGCAGTTGCTTTAGTTGTTACTTTCCGCTGACGCAAGTGTTAGAACGCAGCGAAGAATAAATTGCAGATCAACTCACTCTTCGCTGCTAAATAACCCTACCCAAGCACTTAATCGCTGGCTTGCGTTGCCTGCTTACGCTGCGCAATAGCTGCTTCAATTTGCGCCAACTCGACATAGCGCACGTCCTGCCCCTCCACTAAATAGATCACATACTCAGCCAGATTACTGGCATGATCACCGACTCTCTCCAGGGAGCGCAACACCCACATAATACTCATGACTTGCGAAATAGCCCGTGGATCTTCCATCATAAAAGTAATCAGTGCGCGGGTAGCTGAGCGGTACTCAAGATCCACATTCTCGTCTTCACGCAACACTTCTAAGGCCTTTGCGCTGTCAAAGCGGGCAAAAGCATTGAGCGCATCTTGCACCATTTGCCGCACATGATTACCCAAGTGGCGCACTTCAATGTAACCACGCGGCGAAGCGCCTTCTTCGGCAAGTTTTAAAGTCGCTCGCGCTACCTTGCTCGCCTCATCACCAATGCGCTCTAAATCTGCAGTGGCACGAATCACCACTAAAACTAAGCGCAAGTCCGAAGCGGCAGGCTGACGACGGGCAAGAATTTGCGTACAAAACTCATCAATCTCTAACTGCAAGTGGTTCACTTGCTGATCTTTAGCGCGTACTTCCTTAGCTAAACGGGTATCACCATCGAGCAGCGACTGCACCGCGTCTTTAACTTGCTGCTCCACCATGCCGCCCATTTCCAGCAGCTGGCTGCGAATCTCTTCTAATTCATCATTAAATTTTTGTGAAATGTGTGTGCTGTGATTTTCTGGATTGATTTTCATAGTAGCTGCCCACCTATGGACGTGTAGGAACGGGACCAGCCCGCAAAGTTCATTTTAGATAACGTTATTAACCATAACGTCCGGTAATATAATCTTCGGTTTGTTTATTGGCTGGGTTGGTGAACAACTTATCGGTGCTATCGAACTCCAGCAATTTGCCCAAGTACATAAAGGCAGTGTAATCCGAGACCCGCGCGGCTTGCTGCATATTGTGGGTCACAATCACAATGGTAAAACGGTCTTTCAGGTCATTAATCAGCTCTTCAATTTTCAAGGTGGAAATCGGGTCCAGGGCCGAAGCGGGCTCATCCAGCAATAACACTTCAGGCTTAACTGCAATGGTGCGGGCAATGACTAAACGCTGCTGCTGACCACCCGACATGCCTAACGCCGACTCATGTAAACGGTCTTTAGTTTCATCCCATAAGGCGGCTGATTGCAGCGCCCACTCTACGGTTTCATCCAATAAACGTTTGTTTTTAATGCCTTGCACACGCAGACCGTAAGCGACGTTTTCATAGATGGACTTTGGGAACGGGTTAGGCTTTTGAAACACCATCCCCACGCGACGGCGCAAGTCTGCAACATCCACCCCTTTGGCATAAATATCATGGCCATCGATGGTCACGTCACCCTCAATTCGCACGCCATCAACCAGATCATTCATCCGATTAAATGAGCGCAGTAACGTGGATTTACCACAGCCAGACGGACCAATAAAAGCAGTAATGCGCTTTTTTGGAATCTGCATGCTAATGCCTTTTAACGCCTCGGTAGCACCGTAGTACAGGTGCATATCTTTCACCTCAATACAGGGTGTTTCATCGGCCAAGCTTAAATGCTGCGCCGTTCGACCCAGCGCGCTGAATTTCATTGCATGTGTCGCTGTTGTTGAAGTCATACAAGTAGCCTTCTAATCAAACTTTAAAATTTAAAACCAATTCACTGGTCAACGCTAAATATCTCTGATGTAGTGCTCTGCAGCAATTGTCACCAGCGCCCGAGCCAACTACATATCCAGAGCACGGTACTTTTCCCGTAGACGGTTGCGAATCGCAATAGCCGTTAAATTCAACACCGCAATCACCACCACCAACATCAAGGCGGTGGCATACACCAATGGACGTGCCGCCTCAACGTTAGGGCTTTGGAAACCCACATCATAAATATGAAACCCCAAATGCATAAACTTACGTTCTAAGTGCAAGAAAGGCGCATTTATATCCAAAGGTAAGTTCGGAGCGAGCTTTACCACGCCCACCAGCATCAAAGGTGCTACCTCTCCTGCGGCGCGCGCCACAGCCAAAATTACTCCCGTCATCATCGCTGGGCTGGCCATGGGAATCACCACCCGCATCAGGGTTTCAAACTTAGTTGCGCCAAGCGCTAAAGAACCTTCGCGCACAGAGCGAGGAATGCGCGATAAGCCTTCTTCAGTGGCTACAATCACCACTGGCAAAGTTAACAACGCTAAAGTTAAAGACGCCCATAATAGGCCTGGAGTGCCAAAAGTGGGTGCTGGTAAAGCCGGGGCAAAAAACAACTCATCCAAGTTGCCGCCAATAAAGTAAACAAAGAAACCTAGACCAAACACACCATAAACAATGGACGGCACTCCGGCTAAGTTGTTCACCGCAATACGAATAGTGCGCGTTACAAAGCCTTGACTGGCGTACTCACGTAAATACACCGCAGCGACAACACCAAATGGTGTAACGATCAGCGACATGATCATTACCATTAATACCGTCCCGAAAATCGCCGGAAAAATACCGCCCTCGGTGTTGGCTTCACGGGGGTCCGCAGAGACAAACTCAACCAGTTTCATAAAGTAATGCTGAATCTTCTGCCAAAGACTCAAGGCGTTCGGCTGATATAAACGCACTATGTCGCCAAAACTCACCTCTTTTTGTCGACCATCAGCGGTGACAACCAATAAAGAGTCACGCTGAAAAGGGGTGTACAGCGCCATGAGTTCAGCTTCTAAGCTCGCATATTGGGCTTGCAAAGCAGCTTTTTCAGCCTGCAACTGGGCAAGATTTTGCGGCGTATCCTGCTCTTGTAACTGCAAGCTACGCTCAGCCAAGCGTATTTTTTCTAACGCATAGTTAACCGCACCGATAGTGCCGCTCTCTAGCTTCTGAATATTGCTATAAATAGCATTGGCACGCTGGCTACGCTCTTGCACTTCCGCCCAAAGTGTATTGTCAGCTGCATCCTGCTCAGCTATCAGTTGGCCGTTTTCTTTGATCCCCACAATATAACCGTACAGGTTACCCCACTCACGACGCTCAATTGAGACAGCATGCTCAGGATAGTTTAAATCACTGAGCTGCCGCTCCAGCACCCAACGGAAATCTGAGCCATAGAGGTCACGGTTACCGACTTTAATCAGCTGCCGATCAAGAACCTCCACCCCCTCAGGCACTGCCACTCCTGAGTTGCGGATTTGCTCCGCGGTGACCTGCTCACGCTGCACTCGCTCACCGAGTATCGCCATCTGCGCTCCTGAGCTATCGGTATACTGATATTCCTGCAAACTGGCGGGCCAAAAATGCACCAAGCCGCGGGTGGCAATCACCCCTAACAACCCCAGCACCAATACCACGCTAATCGCAACAGCCCCGGCATTGAGCCACACCCAAGGACTCCCACTGGCGACCCATTTTCTTAGTGAAACTTGCATATCCTAAGCTCCTAAACCTGTATCAATGCCGATTAAAGCGTGCTGTATTTTTTACGCAGGCGCTGGCGCACCAAGTCAGCCAAGGTGTTAACCACGAAGGTAAATAAGAACAGCACTAAGGCTGCAAGAAACAAAATCCGGTAGTGACTACTACCTAGTGCCGACTCACCCATTTCCACAGCAATATTGGCTGCTAAGGTGCGCATTCCTTCAAAAATATTCGCGTTCATGATGGGCGTATTACCAGTGGCCATTAACACAATCATGGTCTCGCCCACAGCACGTCCCATTCCAATCATCACCGCAGAGAAAATCCCTGGGCTAGCCGTTGGCAGCACCACCTTGACCAAGGTTTGCCAAGGTGTCGCGCCCAGCGCTAAAGAACCATGACTCAAAGACTTCGGCACGCCGAACAAAGCATCCTCAGCAATGGAGTAAATTGTTGGAATCACGCCAAAGCCCATAGCAAACCCAACCACCATGGCGTTACGCTGATCAAAATCAATGCCTAAATCGTTGCTAAGCCAGTTGCGCATATCCCCATTAAAAAACGCCAACTCCAGCGGCTGACTTAAGCTAAAAGACAACCCGCCTAAAGCAACCACCAAGGGAATCAGGATGACCACATGCCAACCTTCTGGAACCAAATCACGGATGCGGGCCGGTAACTGCGCCCAAGCAAAAGCAAAGCTGACAATCCCCAAAGGAATAATCAGCAGTACGGCAAACACCCCAGGCAGGTGCGTCTCCATAAAGGGAGCAAGGAACAAACCCGCGAAGAAACCTAAAATAACCGTCGGCAAAGCTTCCATCAGCTCAATCACCGGTTTGATTTTGCGCCGCACCGCAGGAGCCATAAAGTAGGCTGTATACATGGCACCGCATACTGCTAAGG